>DASVBQ010000400.1:0-5861 GCA_036375795.1 Actinomycetes bacterium | reverse complement strand
CGATCAGGCGTCGAGCATGTCCGGGGTGAGGTTGGCGTCGGTGCCGGGGATGCCCTGGTCGGCGGCGCGCTTGTCCGCCATCGCCAGCAGCCGTCGGATCCGCCCGGCGACCGCGTCCTTGGTCATGGGCGGGTCGGCGAGAGTGCCGAGCTCCTCGAGGCTGGCCTGCTTGTGCGCCAGCCGCAGCTCGCCGGCGGTGCGCAGGTGGTCGGGGATGTCGTCGCCGAGGATCTCCAGCGCCCGCTGCACCCGGGCGCCGGCCGCGACCGCGGCCCGCGCGGAGCGTCGCATGTTGGCGTCGTCGAAGTTGGCCAGCCGGTTCGCCGTCGCCCGCACCTCCCGGCGCATCCGGCGCTCCTCCCACGCCATGACGCTGTCGTGCGCCCCCAGCCGGGTGAGCAGGGCACCGATCGCGTCACCGTCGCGCACGACGACCCGGTCCACACCGCGGACCTCGCGGGCCTTGGCCCCGATGCCCAGCCGGCGCGCTGCACCCACCAGCGCGAGCGCGGCCTCCGGGCCGGGGCAGGTGATCTCCAGCGCGGACGACCGCCCGGGCTCGGTCAGCGAGCCGTGCGCCAGGAAGGCGCCACGCCAGGCCGACTCGGCGTCGCACAGGGCGCCCGACACGACCTGCGGCGGGAGGCCCCGTACCGGCCGGCCCCGGCCGTCGAGCAGGCCGGTCTGCCGGGCCAGCGCCTCGCCGTCCTTGGCGACGCGGACGAGGTAGCGGCTGCCCTTGCGCAGGCCGCCGGGCGCGACCACCGCCACGTCCGAGGCGTGACCGTAGACCTCGGCAATGTCCTTGCGCAGCCGTCGTGCGGTCGCGCCGATGTCGATCTCGGCCTCGACCACGATCCGCCCGCTCACGATGTGCAGACCGCCCGCGAAGCGCAGCATCGAGGACACCTCGGCCTTGCGGCAGCACGGCCTGGTGATCGTGAGGTGGGCGAGCTCGTCCTTGACGGCGGCTGTCATGGCCATGGGCTCAGATCCTGTCACTCGGAAGGCGCTCGGGGGCGAAGAGATGCCGGAAGGTCGCAGCCAGCCGGTCCGGGTCGTGCGCATGAGGCTCGCCGTCGCGGGCCAGCGCCGCCAGGTGCATCGAGGCACCGAGTGAACCGGCCACCTGTTCCAGGGCGCCGGGGTCCGGCACCGCGTCCCGGTCGGCGAGCACGGCGTCCAGGGACAGGCCCGGCGCGTGACTGGCCAGCACCTCGAGGTGGGTCTCGGGGGCGAAGCCCGCGGTCTCCCCCGGCTGCGCCGCGAGGTTGAGCACGACGGCCCGCCGGGCGGTGGTGGTCCGCAGGGCGTGGGCCAGCTCGGGGACCAGCAGGTGGGGGATCACGCTGGTGAACCACGAACCGGGGCCGAGCACGACCCAGTCGGCGTCGAGGACCGCCTCGACCGCCTCGCGGCAGGCCGGCGGGCGATCCGGCACCAGGCCGATGTGCACCACCCGGCCGGGCGTCGTGGCCACGGCCACCTGGCCGCGTACGGTCGCCAGGCCCTCGTCGTCGTCGAGCTCGACCAGCGCCTCGATGTCGAGCGGCACGACGGACATCGGGAGGACCCGGCCGTGGGCACCGAGCAGCCGGGCCACCCAGTCCAGACCGGCGACGGAGTCGCCGAGCAGCTCCCACAGCGCCACGATGAGCAGGTTGCCGACCGCGTGGTCGTGCAGCTCCCCCTCGCTGCGGAACCGGTGCTGGGCGACCCGGCTCCAGGTCTGCCCCCAGTCGTCGTCGCCGCAGAGGGCGGCCAGGGCCATCCGCAGATCGCCTGGCGGCAGGACGCCGAGCTCACGGCGCAGCCTTCCGCTCGACCCCCCGTCGTCGGCGACGGTCACCACGGCGGTCAGCTCGTCGGTCACCCGGCGCAGCGCCTGCAGGGAGGCGGCCAGCCCGTGCCCGCCTCCGAGCGCGACGACGCGGTCACTCACGTCCGAGGTCCCGGTGCACGATGTCGGTGTCGACCCCCGAGCCACGCAGCCGACGGGCGATCTCCTCCGCGATCGCCACCGATCGGTGCTTCCCGCCGGTGCAGCCGACGGCGACGGTTGCGTATCGCTTGCCCTCGCGCTGGTAGCCCTCACCGATGACCGAGAGGACGCGCTCGTACGCGTCGAGGAGCTCGGCCGCGCCGTTCTGCTGGAGCACGTAGTCGCGGACGGCGGCGTCCCGGCCGGTCAGGGGCCGAAGCTCCGGGACCCAGTGCGGGTTGGGCAGGAACCGGCAGTCGACCACGAGGTCGGCGTCGACCGGGAGGCCGTACTTGTAGCCGAAGGAGATCACCGTGGCGTGCAGGCCCGGCCCGACCTCCTCGAAGGCGGCCAGCACCTTGGCACCGAGCTCGTGCACGTTGAGGTTCGTGGTGTCGAGGACGATGTCGGCCTCCGCACGCAGGTCGCCGAGCATCTCGCGCTCGCGCGCGATGCCTTCGCTGAGCCGACCGTCGCCCTGCAGCGGGTGTGGCCGGCGGACCGCCTCGTGCCGCCGGACCAGGACGTCGTCGGACGCCTCGAGGAAGATGATCCTGGGGTCGCTCCCGTCGGCGGCGAGCTGTGCCATGGCCGCGGTGAGGTCGGCGAAGAACGCGCGGCTGCGCACGTCCACCACGGCGGCGATCCGGGGCACGTCGCCCCGGGCGGCGCGCCCACCCAGCTCGGCCAGCGTCGGCAGCAGCGCTGGCGGCAGGTTGTCGACGACGAACCAGCCCAGGTCCTCGAGCACGTTGGCCGCCGTGCTCCGCCCGGCGCCGGACATGCCGGTGATGATGGCGAGCTCCGGCAGGTGCGGGGCATCGTCGGCTGGCTGGGTCACTCGTCCTCACCATCGCGCTCGCCCGGTGCCGAGGGCACCGAGTCCTCACTGTCGTCGTCGAGGATCTCACCGGTCGCGGTGTTGACGGCCACCGGTCGCGGGCCGCGCGACGCCAGAGCCGCGACGACCGCCTCCGCGGTACGTGGGCCGACTCCCGGAACCGCCATGACCTCGTCGACCGACGCGGCCGACAGCCGCTTGAGCGAGCCGAAGTGCTTGAGCAGCGCCTTGCGCCGGGACTCGCCGAGCCCCTCGACCCCGTCGAGGGCGCTAGTCGTCATCGACTTGGAACGCCGGCTGCGGTGCAGCGCGATGGCGAAACGGTGGGCCTCGTCGCGCACCCGCTGCAGGAGGTAGAGCCCCTCGCTGGTGCGCGGCAGCACCACCGGGTACGGCTCCCCCGGCAGCCACACCTCCTCGAGCCGCTTGGCCAGCCCGCACAGGGCGACGTCGTCGATGCCCAGCTCGTCCAGCGCCCGGCGGGCGGCCGCGACCTGCGGGGCGCCGCCGTCCACGACGACCAGGTTCGGGGCGTACGCGAACCGGCGCGGCCGCCCGGTGTCCGGGTCGATGCCTGCCGGCACGTCGACCCGGTCTTCGTCGTCCACTTCGTCGACGCCGACCTCGCCCGTCCGGGAGCGCTCGTCGACCAGGCGGCGGAACCGGCGGCTGACCACCTCGGAGATGGACGCCACGTCGCCCTGGCCGGCGCGCCCCCGGATCACGAACCGGCGGTACTCGCTCTTGCGCGCCAGCCCGTCCTCGAACACCACCATGGAGGCGACCACGTCGCTCTCCTGCAGGTGGGAGACGTCGAAGCACTCGATGCGCAGCGGCGCCTCGTCCAGGCCGAGTGCGTCCTGGATCTCCTGCAAGGCCTGGCTGCGTGTCGTCAGGTCGCTGCCGCGGCGGGTCTTGTGCAGTGCGAGGGCGTTGGCGGCGTTGCGCCCGACGGTCTCCATCAGGGCTCGCTTGTCACCGCGCCGCGGCACCCGCAGCGTCACCGTGCTGCCCCGCAGGCCGCTCAGCCAGGCGGAGACGGCCTCCAGGTCCGGCGGTAGCGCGGGCACCAGGACCTCGCGCGGCACGGCCTCCCCGCTCTCCCCGCCATACACCTGCTGCAGGAAGTGCTCCACCAGGTCGCCGGTGGTGAGGTCCTCGACCTTGTCGACGACCCAGCCGCGCTGCCCGCGCACCCGGCCACCACGGACGTAGAAGACCTGCACGGCGGCCTCGAGCGGGTCCTCCGCGAGCGCGATGACGTCGGCGTCGGTGCCGTCGCCGAGCACGACCGACTGCTTCTCCATCGCACGCTCGAGCGCCTTGATGTCGTCGCGCAGGCGGGCGGCCCGTTCGTACTCCTGGTTGGCCGCCGCGACCTGCATGTCCTTCTCGAGGCGGCGCAGGTACGTCGAGGTCTGGCCGGCCATGAAGTCGCAGAAGTCCTCGACGATCGCCCGGTGCTCCTCGGCGCTGACCCGGCCCACGCACGGGGCCGAGCACTTGCCGATGTAGCCCAGCAGGCACGGTCGCCCGACCTGCCCGGCTCGCTTGAAGACGCCGGCCGAGCACGTCCTGGCGGGGAACACCCGCAGCAGCAGGTCGAGCGTCTCGCGGATGGCCCAGGCGTGCGAGTACGGCCCGAAGTAGCGCACCCCCTTCTTCTTCGGGCCCCGCATCACCTGCAGCCGCGGGTACTCCTCGTTGAGGGTGACCGCGAGGCTGGGGTAGCTCTTGTCGTCGCGGTACCGGATGTTGAAGCGCGGGTCGAACTCCTTGATCCAGCTGTACTCGAGCTGGAGCGCCTCGACCTCGGTGCTGACGACGGTCCACTCGACGCTGGCCGCGGTCGTGACCATCGACTGGGTGCGCGGGTGCAGGTTGGCGATGTCCTGGAAGTACGACGACAGCCGGGAGCGCAGGCTGCGCGCCTTTCCGACGTAGACGACACGGCCGCGCTCGTCACGAAATCGGTAGACGCCGGGCTGGTCCGGAATCGATCCGGGCGCGGGACGGTAGGACGCCGGATCAGCCACCCGACAACCCTACGACCGCGGCGCGGGAGCCGCCGCGGCCTGAGGGACGGGTCAGGACTCGACGATCTGGTCGCCCTGGACGGTCACGGCGATCTCCTTCAGCGGCCGCGGCGCGGGCCCGTTGATCACGGAGCCGTCCTTCGCGTTGTAGACGCTGCCGTGACAGGGACAGCTGATCCGGTCGTTCTTGACGCTCGCCACGAGGCACTGCTGGTGGGTGCAGACGGCGGTGAACGCCTTGAACGTCCCCGCGGTCGGCTGGGTCACGACGACCTTGCGGTCCTCGATCACCACGCCGCCCCCGACGGGCACGTCCGCGGTCGCGACGAGCGAGCCGCCGCCCGAGCCGGCGGGCGCGCTGCTGTCCGTGTCGCCGGACGAGCTGCCGGTGGCGTCTGAGCCCGCGTCGGAGGTCGTGGTGTCGTCCCCGCCGCACGCGACGAGCACGGCGGCGCCGGCACCGGAGACGGCGGCGATCCGCAGGACCGTACGCCGGGACAACGCCGACGTGGCAGTGGAGAGGTCAGTGGTCGGTTCGGCCATGCCCGTCGCAACGATCGACGGCCGGGATTGGTTCACCCCGCGGCGATGCGCAACGAGAGGATGTCGCAGATTGCCTGGAGCTCCTGGATCGGGCCCACGCCGGCGACCCGCAGGGTGCCGATCGTCTCGCCACGGAGGGTCACAGGCAGCTCGGTGACCTGGCCGTCGGCGGTCTCACCCACCGACAGCACGACGTGCTCTCCACCAGGTACGCGCAGGTCGAGAGCGAGTCCGGCGAGCTCCCACCTGGCGCGCAGGCCGGCCAGCCCCGCGAGGAGGGCCTGGCGCAGCTCCGGTTCGCTCGCCAGCACCTGCACGAGGTCGAGCCCGCCGGTGATGATGCGTTCCCGCTCGCTGGCCCGCTGCTCGAGCTCCTGCTCCTCGGTCACGTCCCGGAAGAAGACCGAGATCCCCTCCGCGGACGGGAACACCCGGCTCTCGACCCAGCGGCCCAGGTCGG
>DASVBQ010000395.1:0-7901 GCA_036375795.1 Actinomycetes bacterium | reverse complement strand
CGTGGCGCCGGCCGCGCGCAGCAGCCGGGACAGCGCGTCACCGACCGCGGCCCACCGCACGCCGCCGATGTGCACCGGGCCGGTCGGGTTGGCCGACACGAACTCGAGGTTGATGCGCTGCTTGCCCAGCGTCTCGGTGCGTCCGTAGTCGCTGCCCGCCGTGACGATCGTGCGGGCCAGCTCACCCTGCGCGGCGGAGTCGAGCGTGATGTTGAGGAACCCCGGGCCGGCGACATCGACCGAGGCGACGCCGTCGCGCTGCCGCAACCGGGCGGCGATCGCCTCGGCCACCTCCCGCGGCGGGCGGCCCGCCGGCTTGGCCAGCTGCATCGCGACCGAGGTGGCGTAGTCGCCGTGCTCGCGAACCTTCGGGCGCTCCACCTTGACCGTCTCGGGCACGGGAACGAATAGGTCGCCCGCGTCGACGGCCGCCTGGATGGCGGCCTGCACGGCGGTGGAGAGCTCGGCGGGCGTCACCGGCCCAGGCTATCCGGGCCGGTCAGGGCGCCCTGTCCGCGACCAGGTCGCGGACCGTCCGGACCAGGTTGGCCGGGTCGAACGGCTTGGTGACGTACGCGTCGACGCCGATGTCCTGGCCGCGTCGCAGGTCGGCCTCCTGCGCGCAGGCCGTCACCATCGCGACCTTCAGGTGGCTGGTCCGGGGGTCGGCGCGCAGCCGCGCCACGGTGTCGTAGCCGTCGAGCCGCGGCATCTTGACGTCGATCGTGATGACGTCGGGCTCGACGTCGTGCACCTTGTCGAGGGCGTCCTGCCCGTCGATGGCAGTGACGACCTCGAAGCCCTCCATCTCCAGGTTGACGGTGATCAGCGTTCGGATCACGTCGCTGTCGTCGACCACCAGGACGCGGCCGAGGCTCTCGCTCACGCAGCGCAGGCTAGTCGCGCTGACGGCGTCCCGAGGGGGTATCGCCCGGCTGGTAGCCTCTGGCGTGCCCGGGCCCCCGTAGCTCAGGGGATAGAGCACCGCCCTCCGGAGGCGGGAGCGTAGGTTCGAATCCTACCGGGGGCACATTTTTGATCTTGGGGCAACCGGAGCTGGGCACCTGCTGAGGCTGGCCCATACGTGCCCTGGTCGAGCCCGGATCACGGCGAAACGTCGTCGGGTCGCGCGGTTACGGCGCAGATGATCGCTTTCACCGTGATCTGGGCACGCCGGACGGGCTTGGCGGTGCGCTCGCCCTGTCCGCCCGCGGGTCACTCGAGACGCAGGTCCGCGGCCAGCCGGGCGATGTCGTCCGACGAGACCCGGCAGCAGCCCCCCACCCAGTGCGCGCCTGCGGCGACCCAGCGCCGCGCGGCGACCGGGTCCACGCCCACCCCGTCTCCGGCCCACCGCCGCCGGGCCCCGTCCCAGCTCTCCCCGCTGTTGGGGTACGCCACGACCGGTTTGCCGCTGGCTCCGGCAGCCGTTGCCACGAGCGTCTCGACGTGCTCCGGAGCCGTGCAGTTCACCCCCACGGCGACGAGCCGGTCATGCCCGCGCGCCATCGCGAACAGGTTTCGCACGTCGTCCCCGCGCCGGGTGTGCGATGCGTCCTCGCACGTGACGCTCAGCCAGGCCGGGACCTCGAGCTCGTCGAGCAGCCCCAGCAGGACCGCGGCCTCCTGGGCCGACGGGATGGTCTCCACCGCCAGCAGGTCGGCGCCTGCCGATGCGAGCACCTCCAGCCGTGGCCCGTGGAAGTCCCGCAGCGCCTGGTCGGTCAGCCCGTAGTCGCCGGAGTACTCCGACCCGTCGGCGAGGACGGCGCCGTATGGCCCGACCGAGGCAGCCACCTTCCGGCGTACGCCGTCGCCGAGCTCAGCGTCGGCAAGATCCGCCGCCCGGCGCGCCAGCGTCACGGACGCCCGCATCAGCGCCGCGGACTCGGCGCGGGACAGCCCCTGCGCTGCGAACCCCTCGAAGCTGGCCTGGTAGCTGGCCGTCGTCGCGACCTGAGCGCCCGCACGGAAGAAGGCCAGGTGGGTTTCGACCAGAGCCTGCGGGTCGTCGCGCAGCAAACGCGCCGACCACAGGTCGTCGGACAGGTCGTGACCACGCCGCTCCAGCTCGGTCGCGAGCCCACCGTCGAGCACCGTGACGGGGGTCGATGCCATGCGTTCTGTCTATCTCAGCGGGCACTAGTGTCGCTGGCATGACGACGACTGCGGCCGAGCTCTACACCCAGCACCAGGACACGTTGCAGCGCGCGTTGACCGCGATCCGCGAGCGCAGCTACTGGTCGGCGTACCCGGAGAACCTCAAGGCGTACGGCGAGGACGGCACCCAGTCGGCGGCTGAGGGCAAGGCGGCGTTCGACGCCTACCTCGGCAAGCGGTTCCCGCTGGATCAGGCCGGCACCGACGGCGAGGCGACCGAGCAGCGCTCGCCGTACGGCCTGGAGCTCGCGATCAGCTACCCGCACCCGGACGTGGACGCCCTGCTGGCGGCCGCCCAGGATGCCATCCCCGCGTGGCGCGACGCCGGCCCCGACGCCCGCGCCGGCGTCGTGCTGGAGATCCTGCGCCGCATCAACGCGCGCAGCCACGAGATCGCACAGGCGGTCATGCACACCTCCGGCCAGGGCTATGCGATGGCCTTCCAGGCGGGCGGCCCGCACGCCCAGGACCGGGCGCTGGAGGCCGTCGCCTACGCGTACGCCGAGATGACTCGGCACGCCCCGGAGGCCGTCTGGGAGAAGCCGCAGGGCAAGCGTCCACCGCAGCGCATGGTCAAGCGGTTCACCGTGGTGCCGCGTGGCGTGGCGCTCGTCATCGGCTGCAACACCTTCCCGACGTGGAACTCCTACCCGGGACTGTTCGCGAGCCTGGTGACCGGCAACGCGGTCGTCGTGAAGCCGCACCCGCACGCCGTGCTCCCGCTGGCCCTCACCGTGGCGATCGCCCGCGACGTGCTGACCGAGACCGGGTTCTCCGCCGACCTCGTGACACTCGCCGCCGAGAACGAGGGCGAGGGGCTGGCCAAGGTGCTGGCCCTGCGACCCGAGGTGAAGGTCATCGACTACACCGGCTCGACCGGCTTCGGGACCTGGTTGGAGCAGAACGCCCACCAGGCCGCCGTCTTCACCGAGAAGGCCGGCGTCAACGCGGTCGTCATCGACTCGACGGACGACTACCGCGGGATGCTCGCCAACCTGGCGTTCTCGCTCTCGCTCTACAGCGGCCAGATGTGCACGACACCGCAGAACCTGCTCGTGCCGCGCGACGGCATCACCGCCGACGACCAGCACAAGTCGGTCGAAGAGCTTGCCGCGGACCTCGCGGCCGCCGTCGACGGCCTCCTCGGCGACGATGCCCGCGCCGTCGCCCTGCTCGGCGCGGTCGTGAGCACGGCCGTCCTCGAGCGGCTCGAGCGCGCCCCGGCGTACGGCAAGGTCGTGCTGCCGTCGCGCGGCGTCAGCCACCCCGACTTCCCGGACGCGACGGTGCGCACGCCCACGGTCGTCCAGGTGGACGAGGCCGACACCGATGCCTATCTGCAGGAGTGCTTCGGGCCGGTCGCGTTCCTCGTCACGACCGAGGGCACGGACGAGTCCATCCGGCTCTTCCGCGACTCGGTGCGCGAGCACGGGGCGATCACCGCGGCCGTCTACTCGACGGACGAGAAGGTGCTCGAGGCCGCCGAGCAGGCCGCGCTCGACGCTGGTGTCGCGCTGTCCTGCAACCTCACCGAGACGGTCTACGTCAACCAGTCGGCCGCGTTCTCCGACTTCCACGCCACAGGGGCAAACCCGGCGGCCAACTCTGCGCTGACCGACGCGGCGTACGTCGCCAACCGGTTCCGGGTCGTGCAGTCGCGACGGCACCTCCCCACGGAGAGCGCCGCGAGCTCAGCGGGCTGACCGCCCGTCCCGACGTGGTTTCGGCGGCTGGCCTGCGGGCAACCGCAGGCCAGCCGATCACCACTTCACGGGAGGTTGCTTCGTGACCGCACAGTCCGTCAGGGCCGTCGACTGGCAAGGTGGCGTGTCCGACGCCTGGGCCACCATCGCCACCTTCGTGCCCAAGCTGTTGTTCTTCTTCGTCATCCTGATCGTCGGCTTCCTCGTCGCGAAGGCCCTCGCGAAGGTCACCGACGGCATCCTCGAGCGGGTCGGCTTCGACCGCGCGGTGGAGCGTGGCGGCATCAAGCAGGCACTGGCCAAGAGCAAGTACGACGCGTCCGACATCGTCGCGAAGCTCGTCAAGTACGCGGTCGTGCTCCTCACGCTGGTCATCGCGTTCAACGTGTTCGGCCCGAACCCGATCAGCGTGCTGCTGCAGGACGTCATCGAGTTCCTGCCCAAGCTGATCGTCGCCATCGTCATCATCGTCGTCGCCTCGGCGATCGCCAGGGTGGTCAAGGATCTGGTCTCGAGCACCCTCGGCGGCCTGTCCTACGGCAACCTCGTCGCGAACGTCGCGTCGGTGTTCATCCTGTTCCTCGGCGTCGTCGCGGCCCTGAACCAGGTCGGCGTGGCCACCGCGGTCACCACGCCGGTCCTGATCACGATCCTCGCCACCATCGGCGGCGTCATCGTGGTGGGTGCGGGTGGTGGACTGGTGCGGCCCATGCAGGCCCGCTGGGAGCGGTGGCTGAGCTCCGCCGAGCTCGAGAAGGACAACATCCGGGCGCAGGTCCAGCGGCACGGCGGCGTACGGGAGCAGTCCGACCGGCTGACCCAGGACTACCGATCCGGCGCGGCTCACGGCCTGTCGTCCGACGACCCGCTCGACGTCCGGCACACGACCGACCCGTCGCTGGAGACGCGCCGGCTCTAACACCGGTCAGCCCGCGCCAGGTCCCCCGTCCCGCGCCGGGACGGGGGACCTGGCCGTCTGCGCGGCGGCGACTCGTCTTGCCGCGTTCTCGGCCGCGTGCCACCATCGACGACACCGCACTGCAGCAGCCGGTGTGACTCCAGGACTCAGCTCGAGGAGCACGCCGTGGTTGCCAGTCCGCATCTCCCCCTTGATCACGTCGGCGTGGTCCGGCTGCCGGCAGAGGTGGACCTCGCCACCGCTCCCGCGGTGCGCGACGAGCTCTTCTCGTCGGTGAACCGCGGCGGCATCCACCTCGTCGTCGACGCCACGCAGGTCACGTTCATGGACTCCTCAGGGGTCAACGCGCTCGTCCGCGGCCGCGAGCGGGCGGAACGGCTGGGCGGCTCGGCCCACGTGGTCACGACCTCGCGACAGGTGCTCCGGGTGCTCGCCGTGACGCAGCTCGACCGCGTCCTCGCCGTCGTCCCGACGATGGAGCAGGCGCTTCGCTGCGTCGAGCACCCCGAGACCATCCACACCTGTGTGGGCTTCGCCACGGCCTGACCGGCGTTTCGCGACGATCCGTCCGGGCAGCCAGCGACGGACCGACACGGAAACGGAGTGATGTCGCATGAGCACGATCGAGCAGTCGATCGAGGTCGCTGTCCCGGTGACCACGGCGTACGACCAGTGGACCCAGTTCGAGAGCTTCCCCGAGTTCATGGAGGGCGTCGACCGCATCGAGCAGGTCAGCGACACGATGACCCACTGGGTGACGAGCATCGGCGGTGTGAAGCGCGAGTTCGACGCCAAGATCACCGAGCAGAAGCCCGACGAGCGGGTCGCGTGGCGGACCGTCGACGAGCCGCACCAGGCGGGCGTCGTGACGTTCCACCGGCTCTCGCCGGACACCACGAAGGTGATGGTCCAGATGGACTTCGAGCCCGAGGGAGTCGTCGAGAAGGCCGGAGACAAGCTCGGTCTCGTGAAGGGCCGGGTCAAGGGCGACCTCGAGCGGTTCAAGGAGTTCATCGAGAGCCGCGGGGCGGCGACAGGCGGCTGGCGCGGCGAGGTTCGCTGACCGACCGCGCGGAAGTACCCTCATCCGCCACGGGTCGACGAGCAGAGGAGTGAGCCGTGGCGGCGAGCGGGGAGGCCAGGCGGGACGAGTCCGAGGACGAGCGGGCGGACCGTCAGTACAACGAGCTGCTGCAGGAGCTGCGCGTCGCCCAGACCGGCGTGCAGTTCCTGTTCGCCTTCCTCCTCACCCTCGCCTTCACCCAGCGCTTCCCGCAGGTGACCGACTTCCAGCACTGGGTGTACGTCGCGACGCTGACCGCGACGGCGGTCTCGTCCGCGTTGCTGATCGGGCCGGTGCCGTTCCACCGCATCCTCTTCCGCCGGGGGCTCAAGCCCCGGCTGGTGCGCGGCGCCGACCTGATGGCGCGCGGCGGGCTGGCCATGCTGCTGCTGGCGATCAACGGCGCTGTGCTGCTGATCCTGGACGTGGTCCTCACCGGCCCCTTGCCGTTCGTGATGTCCGGCGCCGTGGCCCTCTGGTTCGTCCTGGTCTGGTACGTCGTCCCGCTGACCGCGCGGGAAAGCCGCAGCTAGACGTGTGACCGTTTTGTCCCTGGGTACGCGCAGGAACATGCCGAGCAGCATCACCCGTCTCACCGCGCAGGACCACGACCGGATGCTCCGACTGGTGCGCCGCGCGTGCTCCGCCGGACCGAGCCAGGAACGGTGGCGCGCGGAGCTCGTGCACCTCGTGCGGGCCCATCACCGCGCGGAGGAGACCGTGCTGCAGCCGGACGTCGTGGCGGCGGGCGGCCCCGAGGCGGTCGCCGCCGCGGAGGACCTGCGGCGCATCGACCGGGCCCTCGACGAGGCGACCCGCTGGCTCGAGCAGACTCCGGTCACCTCACCCGACCTCGAGGGTGCCGGTGCGCAGCTGCGGAGCCTGATCACGTCACATGCCGACCTGCTCGGCGACCGGGTGCTGGTGCGGCTGACCGAGGCCCTGCCGCGCAAGGAGCTCCGCCGCCTCGGTGGGGAGTACGAGACCCGACGGGACGCCGCACTGCGCGAGGACGGCGCCGAGGAGCCACCCCCTCGGCGCCTGGACCTGTCCCGCGCCGAGCTCTACGAGCTCGCGAAGCGCGCCGGGATCGAGGGCCGGTCGGCCATGAGCCGGCGCGACCTCATCCAGGAGCTGCAGCGCCGGCAGCCGGACCAGTGAGCCGCCTCCTGGGTCGCGTCGGCGCGCGGCTCCGTGCGGAGCACCAGGCGTACGCCGCGGAGGCAGCTGACGAGCGCCCGCTCGGGGGCTACCTGGTCGCCATGGGGACGTTCGCCGCTCTCAGTGCCGGCGTCGCGTCGTTGACCGCGAGCCAGCGGCGCGGCCAGCGCACCGACCCGCTCGAGCTGGTGCTCGTCGGCGTGGCGACACACAAGCTGGCGCGGATCCTGAGCAAGGACGCCGTGACGAGCCCCCTGCGGGCCCCGTTCACGACCTTCAAGGAGCCCGGTGGTCCCGGCGAGGTGGTCGAGGAGGTGCGCGGCGACGGGATCCGCCACGCCGTGGGCGAGCTGCTGACGTGCCCCTTCTGCCTGAGTCCGTGGGTGGCCACCGCGCTCTTCGCCGGGCTGGCGGTGGCACCGTCCATGACCCGTTCGGCCACTCGCGTCCTCACCGCCGTCACCGTGGCCGACGCCCTGCAGTTCTGCTACGCGGCCCTGGAGCAGGCCGCGGACTGACGTTTGGCGGACCCGCGCAGCGAGCAAGGACTCAGGCAGAACGTCCGTGCCCGCGCTGCAGCAGACCGGCGGGGCACCGCGAGCGCCTCGGCGCCACAGCCGAAACGGGTGTCACGTCTCACATGCGGGTCGCACTGCTCTGCTCTTCGTCAACTGTCCCTACCACCGACTGGTTCGCTGACCAGCTCGCCCGGCGAGGTCATCGGGTCGACCGTCCGGTCGCCCCGATCGCCGCCGCCGGGGACGCCGCGGACGCCGGGCACGCCCTCGCCGACCGCTGGGCCGTGGACCGGCCCGACGTGGCGCTGGCCGTCGGGTGGCTCGCGGGACTGGCCGCCCAGGTGGCCGCCCGCGAGACCTCCGTCCCGGTGGCGCTG
>DASVBQ010000128.1:0-4308 GCA_036375795.1 Actinomycetes bacterium | reverse complement strand
GGACCTCAACTGGCGCCAGATCGGCGTGCTCGACCTGCTCGACGACCCGGCGCTCCCGTTCTTCGTGCAGTGGGAGGGCGACCCCTCGTTGCACCCTGCCGTGAACGGGGACGGCCCGCGGATCGAGCGGGTCGAGATCTGTGGCGACCGGGCCAAGGTCGTGGACTGGCTGGGCGAGCCGATCGCCGGCATCGACTTCCGGGTCGACTGGGTCGACGGCGACGAAGCGGGGGTCGCCGCGGTGCACTTCTCGACTCCGCACGGCATCGTCCGCATCGACTGACCGCGCGCAACCCGGTCGCCGGCGACTGCTCCGCTGCCTAGGCTCGCACCCATGTCCGGGGGTGTCGTCGAGCTGCGCGGTGCCGGCTTCTCGCACGGGCCGCGCACCGTGCTCTCCGACGTCTCCGTGACCGTCGGGCCGCAGACGCGGCTCGCGGTCGTGGGCCCGAACGGTGTCGGCAAGTCGACATTGCTCTCGCTCCTGGCGGGGCGGCTCGAGGCCGAGACCGGCTCGGTGGTGCTGTCACCGCCGGCCGCGACGGTGGTGCTGCTCCCGCAGGAGCGCGACCGCCGCCCGGCCGAGACCCTGGGGCAGTACCTCGCCCGGCGTACCGGAGTGGCCGGCGCGGAGGCGGCGCTCGCCGAGGCCGCCTCACGGCTCGCCGAGGGCGCGACGGGTGCCGACGACGCGTACGCCCTGGCGCTCGAGCGCTACCTCTCCCTCGGCGGGCCCGACCTCGACGCCCGCGCGCCCGCGGTCCTGGAGCGGCTCGGCCTGGACGCCGCGCTGCTCGACCGGACGACCGGGAGCTTCTCCGGTGGTCAGCTCGCCCGGGCGGGGCTTGCCGCGGTGCTGCTGGCGCAGGTGGACGTGCTGCTGCTCGACGAGCCCACCAACGACCTCGACACCGAGGGGCTCGAGCTGCTCGAAGGCTTCCTCGCCCGGCGTGCCGGCGGGCTCGTCGCCGTCTCCCACGACCGCACGTTCCTCGAGCGGGTCGCCACCGCGGTGCTGGAGATCGACGAGTTCACCCACCGGGCCGCGCTCTACGGCGGCGGCTTCGCGGCGTACCTCGAGGAGCGCGAGCGAGCGCGGGCCGCCGCGAAGGCCGCCTTCGAGGCGTACGACGAGGCGCGGACGGGTCTCGTCGACCGGGCGCGGCGCGAGAAGGAGTGGGCCCGGCAAGGGGTCTCCCGCGCCACGTCCGCCCGGGCCAGACGGGCCGAGCCGGACAAGAACGTCCGAGCCGCAAAGGTGGCCGGTGCCCAGTCCCGAGGCGCTGCCGCGGCCCGGACGCTGCGGGCCCTGGGCCGGCTCGAGGAGGTGGAGGACCCGCGCGACTCGTGGGAGCTGCGGCTGTCCCTGCAGCCCGCGTCGCGCGGCAGCGACGACGTCGCCGGCCTCGCCGCCGCGGTCGTGGAGCGCGGCGTCTTCCGGCTCGGCCCGGTCGACCTGAAGGTGCACCGCAGCGAGCGGGTGGCGGTCACCGGCGCCAACGGGTCGGGGAAGACCACCCTGCTGGGCGCGCTGATCGGCCGGGTGCCGCTGACGTCCGGCCGGGCCTGGCTGGGCCGCAGCGTCGTCGTGGGCGAGGTCGACCAGGTCCGCACGACGTTTCCGCCGGACCAGCCGCTCGGGGCCGCCTTCCGGGCAGCCACCGGCCAGGTGGAGGCAGAGTCGCGGACCCTGCTCGCGAAGTTCGGCCTGGGCGCCGACGACGTCGCTCGGCCGGTGCGGTCCCTGTCGCCGGGCGAGCGGACCCGGGCCGACCTGGCCCTGCTGATGGCACGGCGGGCCAACCTGCTGGTGCTCGACGAGCCCACCAACCACCTGGACCTCGCCGCGATCGAGCAGCTGGAGGAGGCCCTATCGACGTACGACGGGACCCTCCTGCTCGTCTCCCACGACCGGCGACTGCTCGACCAGGTGCACACCGACCGGCACCTCCATGTCGACGGCGGGCAGGTCGCCGAGCTCTGAGCCCGCGCCATCCTCCCGGAGCCGGAGGGCGGCGTAGGCGGCGGCGATCCCGAGCCCGCCGGCCATGACCGCGAGCAGGACCCGGAAGTCGACGACGGCGATGAGCGCGGCCCCGACCGCGATCGACACCACCTGCGGGACACCGGTCAGCATCTCGAACGTGGTGAAGACCCGGCCCTGGATCGGCCCCGGCGTGCGCCGCTGGAGCAGCGTGGTGATGCACACGACGGAGATCGGCAGCCCCGCGCCGATGCAGACCATGGCGGCGGTCACCATCAGGGTGGAGGGCGACATGGACAGGGCGGACCCGACGGCCACCAGTCCGAGCCCGACGGGGACCGGGCGGAGCTCGCCGGTGCGGCGGATGAACGAGGTGATGAGCAGACCGCCGGCGACGGCGCCGACCCCCATGGCCACCTGGAGGACCCCGAGATACGTGACGGGCTTCCCGAGGCCTTCGTCGACGACGGCAAAGAACACCGACTCGGCCAGGCCGATCGCGAGCATCGCGACGACGACCACGAGGACGGCGGCCCGCAGGGTCGCGGTGCTGCGGAGGTGCCGCACACCCGTCGACAGCTGGCTGCGCAGCGGCTCGCCGTGCTCGCGGGTCGGCTTCTCCTCGGCGATGCGCATCATGGCAAGCGCGGCCGCGGAGACGAGGAAGGTGGCCGAGTCGAGCACGGCGGTCGCCTGGCCGCCGAGCCAGGCGTACAGGCCGGCGCCGGCCGCCGGGCCGACGAGCCGCAGGGCCTCGCGCACGGTCGACAGCGAGCCGTTGGCCTGCCCCAGCTGAGCCTCGTCGAGCATCGTGTGCAGCAGCGCCGAGCGGGCGGACTGGAAGAGGATCAGCGAGGCGCCGTAGAGCACTGCGACCACGTAGATCAGCCACAGGTCGCCGCGGTCGTGCACGAGGAGCAGGAGCAGCACGGCGGCAGCAGTCGCCAGGTCGACCACGATCATGACGTGCCGGCGCCGGAAGCGGTCGATGACCATGCCACCGAACGGGGCGAAGAGCACCGGCAGGCCGAGCGCGGCGAAGACGCTGCCGGCGACCGCGTTGGAGCCGGTCAGGTCCTTGGCCCACATGCCGAGGGTCAGCAGCATCGCGGTGTCGCCGAACATCGACAGCGTCTGGCCGATGAGCAGCAGCCGGAAATCCCGATGGCGGAGGAGGTCACGCACGGTCGTCCCCGTTCGAGTGGTCGTGGTCGGTGCCGTGGGGCCGTCCGCTCGGCTCGTGCCGCTCCCGGCCGGGCGGCTCCTCGTCCAGGAAGTCCGCGCGGGGGAAGCCGTAGGCGAACATGTGCACCATGCGGGCGCCGTCCGGGATGCTGTCCGGGTCGGTCAGCCGGGCAATGTACGGCCGCCACAGCTCGGTGAGCTGCTCGCCGATCTCGGCCAGCTCGTCAGGCGTGAGCCAGCCGCCGTAGTTGGAGTTGAATGCGGCCCGGCGCCACTCGTCGTCGAACTCGTCGCTTCGCGCGACGTACTGCTCCAGCAGCCGACGGTCCCGTTTGCGCACGATCGCTAGGAGCGCCTCCCCGGCAGCGCGCGTCGCCGCCGGTGTCTCGCTCGTCGTCTCCCATCGGTTCCCGATGGTGACCACCCGCCAGGGTCGCTGCCGCCCGGTGCCGCCCTCGGCCTCCTCGATGAAGCCGTACTTGGCGAGCATCCGGAGGTGGAACGAGCACGACGACGGCGACTCGCCGACCAGCTCGGCGCACTGGGTCGCGGTCCGCGGCCCGCGGATCGTGAGCTCCTCGAGCAGCCGCAGCCGCACCGGGTGCGCCAGTGCGCGCATCGCCCGCGGGTCGTCCGACAGCTCCCGCGGCTCCGGCAGGCCACCATCGCTAGACACCTTTCGAAAGTAACCCTTCGAAAGAAACCTTGTCAATCACCCGAGAGCCCACAGCGGAGGTAGCGGCGGGTCAGCTGAGGGGGAGGGTGACCACGGGCGTGAGCCGGGCGGTCCCGTCCCGCCCCACGCGGGCGCGTTCGACGACCAGCCGGGCGGCCCGGCCGTCCAGGGTCAGCGTGGCGATCTCGTTGCCGTAGCAGGGCCCGGCCAGCCGCGACCACGACAGCGGCTGGTGGGGGACCCGGGCCACCGTGTCGAGCAGTAGCCGCATGACCGCTTCGGCGGCTCGGCTCCAGGCGACCCGGAAGGCCACCTTCATCGCCCGCGGCACGTAGTTGTGCACCGGCGAGCAGGTCAGCTGGTACACCCTCGAGCGCACCGACGGGTCGTCGTACTCGGCGCGGGCGACGTACGCGTGATGTACGTCCCCCGACAGCACGCACACCGACGCGGGCGGCTCACC
>DASVBQ010000391.1:0-12460 GCA_036375795.1 Actinomycetes bacterium | reverse complement strand
AGGTACGACGCCTCCGGTGCGTCGACCGCGATCAGCGCGGCCAGCCGCACGAGCATGAGCTGCTCCGGGTCGAGGTCGGTCTGCACCACCGATGCTGCGGTCATGGCGGCCAGGGTGTCGAGCAGTGGGGTTCTCTCGGGGTCTGTCACGGTCCGTCCCCTTCGTCTCAGGGCGCTGAGAGGGCCGACCGGCCCGCGACCTCACGACACTGCGCACCAGCGTCCGACACATCACCCAGCCCGGACGAGCGCGAGCACGGTCACGGATCCGCCGGAGGTTCATGACCGCGTGCGACCGCCGCCTGGTCGGTGTTCCTCGCGCTCCGGGACGACGGGATGCCCGCTTCCGCTGACACGTCCGGCTCCTGCCCGCTCATCGGCTCGACCGGCAGGTCCCGCGTGAACCGGAAGCTGGCGAGGGCGATCGCCGCGGCGGCGAGCAGGGCGATCCTGAGCCCCATCAGCTGGGCGTCGGCGTAGTTCTCGACCAGGGCGTCGACCTCCGCGGCGGGGATGTCCGCCGCTTCGAGCGTGGCCCGGACCTCGTCGGTGGGGACGAAGCTGATGCCCGACTCGAGAGCCACCCCGACCTCCTGCTGCACGGCCGTGGAGACGCGCTCGTCCTCCTCGATGTACTGGGTGACGGCGCCGGCGAGAGCTCCGATCAGCACCGCGCCGATGAGCGCTGTGCCCAACGAGGAGCCCAGGTTCTGGGCGGTGTACTGCAGCCCGCCGACCTCGCTGCGCTCGGCTGTCCCAACGCTGGACTGCACCACGTTGCCGAGCTGGGACGCCAGCAGCCCCATGCCGATGCCCAGCAACGCCATCGCCAGGGCGAACGAGAGGTCGTCGATCTTCGGGTCGATGGTGCTGAGCAGCCACACCGTGGCGGCGACCAGCACGGCGATCCCGACCTGGACGATCCGCTTCGGCCCGGCGTATCGCCCCAGCGCCGGCCCGCACATGGCGGTCACCAGCATGGTCACGGACACCGGCAGCAGCCGCAGCCCCGTCTCGAAGGCGTCGAGGCCCTGCACCACCTGCAGGTACAGCGGAATCGTGAAGAACAGCCCGAGCAGGATCAGGTTCTGCGCCAGCAGCATCGACAGACCCGACCGCAGCGGCGCGATCTCGAAGAGGCGGAACCGGATCAGCGGGTCCTTGCCGTCGCGCTCGCGACGCAGCTGCCAGTCCCGGAATAGCACCAGCACGCCAAGTCCTGCGCCGATGACGAACGGCGTGAGCGACAGGCCGAACGGGGTCCACGGCGAGTTCCGCGGCCGGAGCCATCCCCAGGTCCCGCTCTGCAGCACGCCGAGCACCACCAGGGCCAGGCCCACCGCCGACAGGGCCGCGCCGACGACGTCGAGCTGCGGGCGTCGGCTGGGTCGCTCGGCATCGCCGATCCACCGCACGGCGAGCAGGATTCCGGCCACGATGACCACCTCGCCGGCGAAGACCAGGCGCCAGGTGAGGTACGTCGTCACCCAGCCGCCGAGCAGCGGTCCGACGGCGATGCCGGCACCGGCGAGCCCGCCGATCACCGCGTACGCGATGGCCCGGTCCCGACCCTGGTAGTTGCCACCGACGAGGGCGGCCAGGGCAGGGAGCACCAGGGTGGCCCCCAGGCCCTCGATGATCGACCACCCGAGCGCGAGGACCAGCAGCGTCGGCGCCACGGCCGTGAGCGCCGAGCCGACGGCGTACACAACGAGCCCGATGGTGAAGGCGCGCCGCCGACCCCACATGTCCCCCAGCTTCCCCCCGATGACCATGAACGCGGCCATGACCAGCGTGTACAAGGTGATCACGGCCTGGATCGCCGTCACCTCGGTATCGAAGTCCTCGACCAGCTGGGTGATCGAGACGTTCATCACCGAGGTGTCGAGAACCATGAGGAACTGGGCCGCTCCGAGCGCCACCAGTGCCTTCCAACGGCCCACCGTCGCACCTCACCGGATCGGGGCAGCCCAACCGGGCAGGTGTGCGCGGACTGCCGGATGCAGTCTGGCGGCGCGAGCGACCTGGAGCCTCACCCGCCAAGGATGATCAGCACCCGCGAGGACGTAGTTGCGCCTGCAACTAGATTTCGAGCTGCCGGCAAGTGGCCTCGCCGACACTCTCCCCGCATCGCACCAGGAACCTGCTGACAGGGAGACCCAGATGACCACGCTCCGGAGCACCATCGCGCGGCCGGTGCCACGACCCACCGCGGAGCTCTCCCGGACACCGGACCGGATCATGGAGGTCGGTTTCGGCTTCTGGCCCGCACGCGCGCTACTCACCGCCGTGGAGCTGAGGCTGTTCACCGTGCTCGGGCCATCGCCGCGACGGCGGCGCCAGATCGAGGACCTGCTCGGGCTGCGCTCGCGCGCCGTCGGTGACTTCCTCGACGGCCTGGTCGCCCTCGGCCTGCTCGAGCGCGACGGCAACGGCGAGTCCGCGACCTACCGCAACACAGCCGAGACAGCGGCGTTCCTCGACGAGGCCAGCCCGCAGTACGTCGGCGGCATCTTGGAGATGGCGGCGGCCCGGTTGTACCGGTTCTGGGGCGGCCTGACCGAAGGGCTGCGCACCGGCGCCGCGCAGAACGAGACCCGGCACGGCGAGACGCCGATGTTCGAGGAGCTCTACCGCGACCCCGAGCGCCTCGCGCAGTTCATGCGCGCGATGTCCGGTCTGTCCGCGCCACGCTTCGCCGCGCTCGCGCAGCGGTTCGACTGGAGCCGCTACACGACTGTGTGCGACGTCGGCGGGGCCGCCGGAGACCTGAGCATCGCTCTGGCGCGGACCCACCCGCATCTGCGGCTGACGACCTTCGACCTGCCCGCAGTCGGCTCGATCGCGAGCCGGGCGGTAGACGGCGCCGGGCTCGCCGACCGCATCGCGGTCGCCGACGGCGACTTCTTCGTCGACCCGCTGCCGTCCGCGGACGTCATCACGATGGGCATGATCCTGCACGACTGGAACCTGGCCCGGAAGCTGACGCTGATCGAGAAGGCCTATGCGGCGTTGCCGCCCGGCGGCGCACTGGTGGCGATCGAGGCTCTCATCGACAACGACCGCCGGGAGAACGTCTTCGGTCTGATGATGTCGCTGAACATGCTGATCGAGTTCGGCGACGCGTTCGACTACACCGGGTCGGACTTCGACGGGTGGTGCCGTGACGTCGGCTTCTCCCGGACCGAGGTGGTCCACCTCGACGGGCCCGCCAGCGCAGCCATCGCCTACAAGTGAGCACGCTACGGCGGCCGTGCCCCTACCTCGACCGAGATGGTGCGCGACTGAACCGGCGGCACGTCGGAGGGCTCCCACGGTCGCACCAGAGAAAGCTGCACCACGTACGAACCGGGTCGCTCCGCGCGGAGGCGGAACGCGCGGCGGGCCGGGTCGCCCACGCGGGGGGACGCCGCCGGCACCTCCGGCTCGTCGGCCACGAGCGTCAGACCGTCGGCCAGCACGCCCACGACCCACCGGTACCCAGCGCCCGGCAGGTCTTCGACAGTCACCTCGAAGACCTCGCCCTCGGTGACCGCCACGCTTTGCCGACGCTCGACCTCGTCTTGATCGTCGCTCCGTTGACCGGTCATGCACCCCCTCCTACCGTCGAGGCGTCGAGAGGGGGCTCGGGATGGCGACCACGCGCACCCGGACGACGCGCAGCACGACCACCACGAACCGGACCGGGACGACGCGGATCCTCAACTGCGTCCCGTCGCAGAAGACCGAGACCGACTGGCGGCTGCACAACGCGGAGGATGCAGGGCTGCTGGCCGCGGCGGCAAGGGCCGTCCCCAGGTCGAAGGACCTGAGGGACGACACCTGGTGGAAGGTCGGCGACCAAGGGGCCACCGGCGCCTGCGTCGGCTGGGCGACCGCCGACTCGGTCCTGCGGTGGCACCTCGTACAGGCCGGGCGGGTCGCCAAGAACGAGCCGCTGTCGCCGCGGTTCCAGTGGATGGCCGCCAAGGAGACCGACCAGTTCGTCGCGCAGCCGACGACGTTCATCGAGTCGGACGGCACGTCGCTGAAGGCCGCCCTCGACGTCTCGCGCAAGTGGGGCGCAGTCCGCGACTCGGTGCTGCCGTTCCGCACCGGCAAGCTGTACGTGGGCGAGGTGGCGACCTTCTACGCGATCGCAACCCAGCTCAAGATCGCGGCGTACTTCAACCTCGGCGACAACCTCAGCGGCTGGCGGACGTGGATCGCCGGGAGCGGACCGATCCTCACCCGGCTCGACGTCGACGCGACGTGGGACAACGCGACCGCCACGAAGGGCAAGCTCAGCACGTACAAGGCATCCACCGCGCGCGGCGGACATGCGGTCGCGCTCGTCGGCTACACGGCCACAGGCTTCATCGTGCGCAACAGCTGGGGCACCGGATGGGGAGACAAGGGATACGCCTACGCGACCAACGCATATGCCGCGAAGGCGTTCACCGAGGCGTACGGCGTCACGCTCTGAGGGCCCCTGCCGACCGGATGAGATGGGTGACGCCGCGCCGTAGAGCGCGGACGGCCCCGTGGGTACGGTGAGGACGACCGTTCGATCCAGGCCGCCTCGCGTGCGGCAAGGGGGTGGCACCGGTGACGCTCGTCGAACCACAGATCGGGCCGGCGGCGGAGGTCGACGACGAGCTCGCACGCAGTCTCGCCGAACCGTCCGACGACGAGGTCTCGGTGGTGGACGCCTGGTGGCGGGCCAACAACTACCTGACCGTCGCCCAGATCTACCTGAAGTCGAACCCGCTGCTGCGCCGGCACCTGTCGGCCGACGACATCAAGCCCCGGCTGCTCGGTCACTGGGGCACCAGCCCCGGGCTGTCCTTCGTCTACGCGCACGCGTCCCGGCTGATCCAGCGCACCGGCCAGCAGATGCTGTACCTGGCCGGACCGGGGCACGGCGGGCCGGCGCTCGTGGCCGCCGGCTACCTCGAGGGCACGTACAGCCAGATCTATCCCGAGGTCGGCCTCGGCGAGGACGGCCTGGTCCGCCTGTGCCGGCAGTTCTCGGCCCCCGGCGGCATCCCGAGCCACGTGTCGGTCCCGACTCCCGGATCAATCCACGAGGGCGGCGAGCTCGGCTACGTCCTGGTGCACGCGTTCGGCGCCGTCATGGACAACCCGGACCTGGTCGCGCTGGCGGTTGTCGGCGACGGCGAGGCAGAGACCGGGCCGCTCGAGGGCTCGTGGAAGGGCATCTCCTTCCTGAACCCGGCGCGGGACGGCGCGGTGCTGCCGATCCTGCACCTCAACGGGGCGAAGATCGCCGGGCCGACCGTGCTCGGCCGCAAGGACCCGGCCGAGGTGCGGTCGCTGCTCGAGGGCCATGGCTACCGGGTCATCGAGGTGGAGGGCGACGACCTCCCAGGCATGCACCGCCGGTTCGCGGCCGCCTTCGCCGATGCGTGGGCGGACATCCGCCGCATCCAGCAGGCCGCCCGCGGCGGCGACTGGGACGGCCGACGCCCGCACTGGCCGATGATCGTGCTGCGCACGCCGAAGGGCTGGACCGGCCCCGCCGAGGTCGACGGCATCAAGGTGACGGGGACATGGCGGTCGCACCAGGTCCCGCTCGCCGGCGTGAGGGAGAACCCCGACCACCTCGCGCTGCTCGAGGAGTGGCTCCGCTCCTACCGACCGGACGAGCTGTTCGACGCGGCGGGGATGCCGACTGAGATCGTCCGCCGGGCGAACCCCGAGGGCGTCCTGCGGATGAGCGCGACCCCGCACGCGAACGGCGGCCTGATCACGCGCGACCTCGACCTGCCCGATTTTCGGGAGTACGCGGTGGACGTGCCGCGACCGGCCAGCGGTCGCGCCGAGTCGACCCGCCGGCTCGGCGAGATGCTGCGCGACCTCTACACGCGCAACCCGGACCGGTTCCGGCTGTTCTGTCCGGACGAGACGAACAGCAACCGGCTCGGCGCGGTGTTCGAGGTGTCCGACCGCGCCTTCGCCGAGCGGGTCACCGACGACGACGTCGCCCTCTCACGCGACGGTCGCGTGATGGAGGTGCTCTCCGAGCACAACTGCCACGGCTGGCTCGAGGGCTACACACTCACCGGTCGGCACGGTCTGTTCGCGACGTACGAGGCGTTCGCGATGGTGAGCGCGTCCCAGACGATCCAGCACAGCAAGTGGCTCGAGGAGGCGACGCACCTGCCCTGGCGCGCGGAGATACCGAGCCTCAACGTGCTGCTCACCTCCACCGCCTGGCGCAACGACCACAACGGCTTCTCCCACCAGGGGCCGGGCCTGATCCAGAACGTCATCACCCAGCGCGGCACCATCTCGCGGGTCTACCTGCCGCCGGACGCCAACTGTCTCCTGTCCGTGGCCGACCACTGCTTCCGGTCCCGGTCCTACGTCAACCTCATCGTCATCGACAAGCAGCCGCAGCTGCAGTGGCTGTCGATGGACGAGGCCATCGAGCACTGCGAGCGGGGGGCCAGCATCTGGTCCTGGGCCGGCACCGACGACGGCACCGCCGACCCGGACATCGTGCTCGCGAGCGCCGGCGACGTCGTGACGATGGAGACAGTCGCCGCGGCCGAGATCCTGCGCGAGCACATCCCGCACTTCCGCACCCGCGTCGTCAACGTCGTCGACCTGATGGCGCTCGTACGTCGGCGCGACCACCCGCACGGCATGGACGAGACGCTCTTCCGAGAGCTGTTCACCGACCACGTCGACGTGGTGTTCGGCTTCCACGGCTACCCCGGGGCCATCCACCAGCTGGTGCACGGCCGGCCGGACGCAGACCGGTTCCGGGTGCGCGGGTTCATCGAGGAGGGCACGACGACGACGCCGTTCGACATGGTCGTGCGCAACCGGATCTCGCGCTACCACCTGGTGATGGACGCCCTGAACAACGCCCGCCGGACACCTCCCGGCGCCAGCGAGCTCAAGGCCTGGTGCGAGAAGCGGATTGCCGAGCACAGCCAGTACGTCGTGGACCACCTCGAGGACATGCCGGAGGTGCGCGACTGGACCCTCGGCGACTGGGCGTCGAAGGGCTGAGCCTCAGGGGCGGGCGGCCTGGATCGCGGTGAGCGCGATCGTGTAGACGATGTCGTCCACCAGGGCGCCGCGGGACAGGTCGTTCACCGGCTTGGCCAGGCCCTGCAGCATCGGCCCGATGCTCACCACGTCGGCGCTGCGCTGCACCGCCTTGTACGTCGTGTTGCCGGTGTTCAGGTCGGGGAACACGAACACCGAGGCTCGACCGGCGACCGGGCTGTCCGGTGCCTTGCTGTGCGCGACCGAAGCGATCGCCGCGGCGTCGTACTGCAGCGGGCCGTCGACCATGAGGTCCGGCGCGCGCTCGCGCACCAGCCGGGTGGCCTCGGTCACCTTGTCCACGTCCGACCCCGCACCGGACGAACCGGTGCTGAAGCTGATCATCGCGACCCGCGGCTCGATCCCGAAGGCGCGGGCGGACGCCGCGCTCTGCAGGGCGATGTCGGCCAGCTCCTCGGCGTCGGGGTTCGGGTTGACCGCGCAGTCGCCGTAGATGACGACGTCGTCGGGCAGGCACATGAAGAAGACCGAGGAGACCAGCCGCGCACCCGGTGCGGTGCCGAGAACCTGCAGCGCTGGACGCACGGTCGCGGCCGTCGTGTGCTCGGCGCCAGCGACGAGCCCGTCGACGTCTCCCGCCTTGAGCATCACGGTCCCGAGCGTGATCGGGTCGGTGAGCAGCTCGCGGGCCTGGTCCGCCGTCATTCCCTTGTGCCGACGTGCCTCGACGAGCACGTCCACCAGCCGCTCCGGCACCTCGGACGGGTCGACGACTTCCAGGGACTCCGGCAGGTCGAGTCCGAGCCCGGTCGCCGCGACCTCGACGTCGTCGCGGCGCGCCAGCAGGACGCACCGGGCGATACCGCGTTCCTGGCAGGCCACCGCGGCCTGCAGGGTGCGGGGCTCCGCGCCCTCCGGCAGCACGATTCGCTTCCCCGCAGCCTGCGCCGCCGTGGTCAGCCGTCGCCGGAACGCCGGCGGGCTGAGCCGGGGCACGTGGCTCGGGGTCGGCAGGGTCGCCAGCCACTCGTCGTCCAGCGCGTCGGAGACCACGGCCATCGCCCTCCGGGCGCGCTCCTCGTCATCGGCAGGGACCTCCGGGTCCATGGCGTGCACCCTGGTCGCGGTGTCGTAGCTCAGCTCCTTGGTGACGAGCACCGGGAGCCCGGTGGCGAGTGCCGGTCGGCACAGGTCCCAGACCCGCGGGTCCGGCTCCACGCCGGCCGTGAGCAGCAGCCCGGCCAGCCGGATGCCGCTCATGGCGGCCAGGCAGGAGCTGAGGACGACCTCGTGCCGGTCACCGGGGACGATGACGAGCCGCCCCTCCTGCAGCAGCGGCAGCATTCCGGGCACGGCCTGGGCGGCGATGATGACGTCCTTGACCCGGCGGGCCTGGTCCCCCTCGCTCAGCAGCGTGACGTCCAGCCCCGACGCATTCAGCCCGGCGACGAGGTCGCCGACCCGCGGCCAGGTGAGCTCGGGCCGGAACGGGACGGCGCCCACCAGCCGGATCCCGCGGCCCGCGAGGGCTCTGCGGTACTCCTCGGCGACGGCCGATACCTCGCCGGGCACGCGGTTGACCACCGCGCCGACCACCCGCGCCGCCTCGCCCGCGAGGTAGGTGCCCGCCGAGATCGCCACCGTCTCGGCCAGCCGCTCCGGTCCGCCGTCGCCCGGCGTGGCGACGAGAAGCACGTCGGCGTCGAGCGCCTTGGCCAGCGCCAGGTTCACCCGCGAGGAGTAGACCAGGCCCTCGCTCGGAACCAGCCCCTCGACGACCACGACGTCGTGCGCCGACAGCACCCCCTCCCCCGTCGCGACGACGTCCTCCATCAGGTCGCCGAGCTCGCGGCGGCTCAGCCGGCGCTCCACGGTCTCGGCCGGGATCGGCTCCGGGGGGCGAAGCGCCGACGTCAGCCGCACGAGGGCAGTGGACCGCTCGCCCTGCGGACCGCCGCGCCGGGGCTGCGACAAGGGCTTGTAGAAGCCGACGTCCACACCCTGTTGCTGCAGCGCGTGCACGAGGCCGAGACACGTCACGGTCAGCCCGACGCCGTGTCCGGTCGGGACGACGAGCAAGGTCCGCGACACGTCAGCCCGCCGTCCCGGCGGGACGCAGGAGGGCCTCCGTGTCGCGGGCGATCACCAGCTCCTCGTCCGTAGGCACGACGAGCGCCACGGTGCTTCCGCTGACACTGACCCGACCTGCGGTCTCGCGTCCGTGGTCGGCGTTCGCGGCCGCGTCCTCGGCGAGCCCGAGGTGGCCAAGGCTCGTCATGACCGACCGCCGCAGCTCGGCGCTGTTCTCCCCGATGCCGCCGGTGAAGACCAGCGCATCGAGCCGGCCCAAGGGCACGACGAGCGCCGCAACGGCCTTGGCCAGCCGGTACACGAACACCTCGAGCGCCAGGGCCGCCGAGCGGGAACCGTCGCCGGCGGCCTCGGACACCGTCCGGAAGTCGTGGCTGACGCCGGACAGGCCGAGCAACCCGCTCCGCGTGTTCAGCTCGTCCACCACGCCGCGCACGTCCATGTCGAGCCGCTCCGCGACGTACCCCAGAAGGCCCGGGTCGACGTCGCCGCTTCGGGTGCCCATCACCAGACCCTCGAGCGGCGTCAGCCCCATGGTCGTGTCCACCGAGACGCCGTCCCGCACGGCAGTGGCGCTGCAGCCGTTGCCCAGGTGCGCGGTCACCAGCCGCAGCGACTCGAGCGGCCTGCCGAGCAGCTCGGCGGCGCACGCGCTCACGTACCGGTGACTGGTGCCATGGAAGCCGTACCGCCGGGCGCCGTGCTCGTCGTACCACGACGCCGGCACCGCGTAGCGGTAGGCGTGTGGCGGCAACGTGTGGTGGAAGGCGGTGTCGAACACCGCGACCTGAGGAAGGTCCGGCGCGACACTGCGGACGGCCTCGATGCCGGCGACGTTGGCGGGAATGTGCAGGGGCGCGAGGTCGGTCACGTCGCGGATCGCCGACAGCACCTCGTCGTCGACGACGACGGACGTCGTGAGGTCCGGCCCGCCGTGGACGACACGGTGACCGACGCCTGCCACGCCGGACCCGTCGAGCCCGTCGACGGAGCCCAGGACGCTGCGCAGAACGCCCTCGTACGAACCGTCCTGCGGCTGCTCGGTGCTCGTCTCGTCGCCACGGCGGATCGTGACCTCCGTGCCGGGGGAACCGACACGCTCCGCGAGGCCGGTGACCGCACGCTGCCCGGTCTTCGGGTCCAGGACCGCGAACTTCACCGACGAGCTGCCGCAGTTGAGCACCAGCACCGGTCTCGCCGACGAGCCCGCCACGACCCACCCTCCCGTCTCCGCTGTCGCCGCTCACCCTATGGGGCGCCCTGGGCTGCAGGACCCCGACCGGAGTGGCGAGCAGCTGCGCGCCGTTCTGCCCGATCTGTAGACGCCTTTGATCGGCGACACCGAGGACGCGGATGCCTGGTCTCGCTGGGTGCCGAGACCTCGTGGGTCGCGTCACCCGACGGCGAGCTGTGGTGCGACCACAGCGGTGCCGCCGGCCTCGGCGTCTCGGGCTCAGGCGACGTCCGAGCGGTTCGCTCCGCCATTTCGACCCGCGGCGGCGAGTCCTTCGGCCCTGGCATCAGCGCGAGCCGGTGCTGTGATGGAGGTGATCGTGCTCCGTCCGATGGAGGCGGTACTCATGCGCGCACTGCCAGTGCTGGTTGGGGTTGCCGCCGTCGTGGCGGTCGTGCTGCTCCTCACGGCGCGGCACCCGAGGGCGGACGCCCGGCTGCTCAAGCAGGCCGGCTTCGTCGTGTCGGCGGTCTTCACGCTCATCGGCGGTGCGTTCATCGTCGGGGACGCGTTCGCCGACCCGGGCGGCTGGGCGGCGCTCGGCCTGGTCACTGCCTGGGCTGTCCCGCTGATCGCGCTCGCGGCTGTCTCGTGGTTCCGCCCCGACCTGGCGACGCGCCTCCTCGGCGTGCTGACGACCGTCGCGGTCGGCCTGAGCGTCTGGTTCGCCCTGGACCCGCAAGGGTGGCGCACCGTCGAGAACGACATCGGTCCGATCCGTGCCGTCGCCGTCTACGTGCTCGCCGCCGCCGTGGCGGTCCTCGGCCTGCGGCGAACCGCGGTGGCCGGTGTGATGCTGCTGGTCCTCGGCGTCGTCCCGGTGGTGGTCAGCAGCCTCGGCAGTCGCGGCGGCATCCCCTCGCTGGCCGCGGCCAGTCTGGCTCCGGTCGTCAGCGGCGTCCTCTACCTGCTGTCAGCGCGCGTCGCCCGCGGTGCGGGGTCACCGGACGTGGAAGCGAGCGGCGACCGACGACCGCACGCCGCGTGAGGGGCTGTCCTCGCCCGGCGGCAGGCTAGCCGCAGCAGCCGCCACCGCAGCACCCGCCGGCGGCAGGGACGGCGGAGGAGGCACCCGACGTGGCGAGCCCGCCGACGGACACGGCGGACCACACGCGGGCAACGTCCTCGTGACCCTGCGGGCAGCGGACGGTCCCTGCGTCGGAGCCGATCGCGCGGCGCACCTCGAAGACGCCGTCGCACTCGCGGCACCGGTAGTCGTACGCAGCCACGACGACATCGTAAGGTCGCCTAGCCTTTCGCGCGTGCCCGAAGGAGCCCGCGAGCTCAGACTCGCCGTCACCGCCCCCGACTACGACGAGGCGCTGCGGTTCTACCGCGACGTCCTCGGCCTGCGCGAGGAGGCCACCTTCTCCTCGGACGGCGGTCGGGTGACGATCCTCGGGGCCGGGCGCGCGACGCTGGAGATCTCGGACCCGACGTACGCCGCCTACATCGACAAGGTCGAGGTGGGGCGGCGGGTGGCCGGTCAGATCCGCGTCGCCTTCGAGGTCCGGGACGCGGCGGCCGTTACCCGGTCGCTGGAGTCGGCGGGCGCGAGGGTTGTGGCCGAGCCGGTGCGCACCCCGTGGGACTCGCTCAACGCCCGCCTCGACGGGCCGGCCGGGCTGCACCTCACCGTGTTCACGCCGGACATCTACGTCGCTCCGCGAACGCGCCTCGACGGCAAGGTGGTCCTGGCCGAGCCCGACCAGGCCTGGGCCGAGACCGCCGCAGGGCTCGTGTCCGGGATCCGCGAGGCCCTCGGCCCGACAGCGATGCTTGTCGAGCACGTCGGCTCCACCGCGGTGCCCGACCTGCCGGCCAAGCCCCTGATCGACCTGCTCCTGCTCGTCCCGGACCCGTCCGACGAGGACGCGTACGTCCCCGCCCTCGGGCCGCTCGGCTACGAGTTGCGGATACGCGAGCCGGACTGGCACCAGCACCGCCTGCTGAAGCGATCCGACCCCGAGGTGAACCTGCACGTGTTCGGGGTCGGCTCCGAGGAGGCCGACCGCATGCTGGCGTTCCGCGACCACCTGCGCGCCGACCGGCGAGACCTCGAGCTCTACGCGGCCACGAAGCGCGACCTCGCGGACCGCGAGTGGGAGTTTGT
>DASVBQ010000380.1:0-4421 GCA_036375795.1 Actinomycetes bacterium | reverse complement strand
GTACGCCGGGTGGCCGACGGCGACGCGGTCTTCTCCCCCCGGCTGGCCGGGTTCGTGCTGGACGCGTTCGCCGCCACGACCGACGTGGCCACTGTCGACGAGGACCTCGACCGGCTCTCGCAGCGGGAGCGCGAGGTCCTGCGCCTGATCGCCCGCGGCTACACGTACAAGGAGGTCGGCAAGGCGCTGTTCATCTCGGTGAAGACGGTGGAGACCCACGTCTCCGCGGTGCTGCGCAAGCTGCAGCTGTCGAACCGCCACGAGCTGACCCGGTGGGCCAACGCCCGCCGCCTCGTCTGAGGCGGCGCGTCAGCACCGGTGGTCGGCGTCGAAGCCGTCGCGGGCGAACTGGGTCAGGCGCACAGGTCCACCGGTGAAGGAGTACGCACGTGAGCAGCGCTTGGCGGCCGTCGTCGCGGTGCCCAGCCCGGCGTACCAGACCGGAGCCTCGCCGAGAGTCGCACCGCCGGTGATCCGACCCCACTGGTGCAGGGTGCTGTAGACACCGACCACTCGCACGCCACGGGAGCGGAGGTAGGCCCGCATCCCCTCGAGGACGGCCGTGTCGTTGGCGAAGTACCTCGCCGTCTCGCCGTACTCCAGCGACTCCCAGGTGTTGCTCGTCTCGACGTCGAGCCACCAGGTGCTGTCGGTGACGGGCGGCGCACCCGCGGCGGTCGCGGCCGCGACGGCGCGGGCGAAGGAGTTCTCGGCGGCATTCCACCCGTAGTCGTAGGCGCAGCCGCGTGAGTCCGGGGCCCTGCGGCTGCAGGCCCTCGGCGAGCGCTGGCCGAGCGGCCAGTAGCTGGACATCTTCGGGCCGGGGTTGGCGGTGTTGACGTAGTACGCCGGCCGGCCGGCCTGCAGGGCCCAGCCGATCTGCTCGGCGAGGCAGGGGTTCGCGTCGTAGGGCCGACCGCCGTCGACACCCACCACGGCGAAGGTGGCGCCGACCGGCAGGGCCCCGCCGCACTGCGGGTAGGACACGTCGAAGCCCGGCGCCACCGCGCGGTAGGTGCGCTTCGGGGACACTCCCGGCCCGCGTCGCAGGACGACCCGGAACCTGCTCGCTCCCGCGACCGGGAACGACTGGCGGAACGCGAACTTCGAGCGCCGGTTCAGGCGGTCGCGAGCCACGCCCTGCCACTCACCGGCCACCCGCCGCTGCAGCTGCACGCCTCGACCCGGCCGCTGCGCGCTGACCCGGCCCTCCAGGCGGAGGCGGGCACCGGTCGGCACGGTCCGGGACGGTGTGAGCGTGATGGAGGTCGACGACCCGCTCCGCTCGGCTGCCGTCGCCTCGGGTGCGGCGAGCAGGGGCGCGGCGAAGGCCACGCCGAGTGACGCGAGAGCGGAGGCGGCCCGCAGGACGGACTGGCGTTGCACGTGGTTGCTCCCCGTTGATCGTTGTCTCGCCGGACCCTATCGACGTGAGCTCCACGGGGCTGACGCTGCCGCGTCGGATAGCGTGCGGCCCATGGCTGACTCCTCCTTCGACAGCGTGAGCAAGGTCGACCGTCAGGAGGTCGACAACGCCCTCAACCAGACGGGCAAGGAGATCTCGCAGCGCTTCGACTTCAAGAACGTCGGCGCGTCCATCGCCTGGTCGGGCGAGAAGGTCGAGATGAAGGCCAACACCGAGGAGCGGGTGAAGGCGATCCTCGACGTCTTCGAGACCAAGCTGGTCAAGCGCGGGATCTCGCTCAAGGCGCTCAAGGCGGGCGACCCGCAGCTGTCCGGCAAGGAGTACCGCCTGGTCGCCGAGATCGAGCAGGGCATCTCGCAGGAGAACGCGAAGAAGGTCGCGAAGATCATCCGGGACGAGGGCCCGAAGTCGGTGAAGGCCCAGGTGCAGGGCGACGAGCTGCGGGTGACCTCGAAGAGCCGCGACGACCTGCAGGCGGTGCAGGCCCTCGTCAAGGGCAAGGACCTCGACTTCGCGGTGCAGTTCGTCAACTACCGCTGAGCACGGCACCTTTCCGGATCCGCAGACGTCCCCCTCAGGGGAGGCATCCGGGGTGGAGGTGCCGTGCGGCTGCCGCGAGGACGTCTGGCGTCGTACGCGCTGCCCAGCGCGATCTTCGGTCTCGCGCTGGTCGTGCGGCTCGTGCCGGTCCTGCGCGGCGGTGGCCTCGACGGGGTGCTCGCCTACGACGACGGCGTGTACTTCTCCGCCGCGAGCGCCCTGCTGTCCGGACGGCTCCCCTACGCCGACTACCTGCTGCTGCACCCGCCGGGCATCACGCTGGTGCTCGCGCCGTTCGCCGCCCTGGCCCGCGCGACGTCCGACCCGGTCGGCATCGCCGTCGCCCGGCTCGCCTTCATGGCGGTCGGGGCAGCCAGCGCCGTCCTCGCCTACCGCGTCGCCCGTCGGCTCTCCCCCGTCGCAGGGTGGGTCGCCGGCGTCTTGTACGCGGTGTGGCCGGCAGCCACCAACGCCGAGCGCACCACCCTGCTCGAGCCCCTGGTCAACCTCGGCGCCCTCGGCTCCTTGGCGCTGCTCGGCGACCTACGGCCCGAGTCGCGACGCCGGACCGTGCTGGCCGGTGTGACGATCGGCCTGGCTGTGGCCGTCAAGGTCTGGGCCGCGGTGCCCTTCGCGCTGCTCGGGCTGTGGGTCCTGCGCCGCGCCGGGCGCCGGAGCGCGGGGTGGTACGTCGGGGCCGGCGTCGCGGCGGCGAGCGCGGTCTGCGCGCCGTTCGTCGCTCTCGCGCCCGGACGGATGCTGCACATGGTGGTGCTGGACCAGCTCGGCCGAGCCGACAACGGCGTGTCCGGCGTGCAGCGGCTGGCCGCCATCGAGGGCCTTGCGCTCTCCCCGGGGCAGCCCACGTACGGGCCGGTTCCCGTCGTCGTCGCGGTCGCCGCGGGAGCTGTCATCGCCGCGGTGGCGGTCCGGCAGGCCGTTGCACGTCCCTGGTGCACTCTGGCGGTCGGCGAGGTGGCCGTGGTGCTGTTCCTGCCGGTGTACTTCCGTCACTACAGCGCGTTCGCCGCGCCCGGCCTCGTGCTCGTGGCGGGCTCGGCGGCAGACCTTGCCCTGCTCACGGTCCGGCAGCGTCGACGCGAGCTGGTGCGCGTGGCCGCCGGGGCGATGGCGTGCAGCCTGGCCGCCCTGGCGATCTTCGGCGTGCTGCAGACCAAGGGCCGGCCGCTGCCCCAGGACCAGGTGATGCGCCTGGTGGCTGGTTCCCGGTGCGTGGCCGCCGACACTCCCGCCGCCCTCGTCGTCACGAACCTGCTGAGCCGCAACCTGCGCCGCGGTTGTCCCGTGCTGGTCGACGTCACCGGGCTCGCCTACGACCTGGACCAGGGTGGGCTCGCGGCCGGGCCGACACCGCTGGCCCGGCGGCGGGACACGGCCTGGCAGCGGGTGGTGTACCGCCACCTCGCCGCGGCCGACGCCGTGCTCCTGGCGCGGTGGCGCGGCACCGGGCTGACGCAGAACGTGCTCGAGCGGCTGACGACGGCAGGCACGAGCATCGGGACCGAACGGTTCCGGGTGGTCGTGGACCGGCCTCAGCGCCGGTAACCGGCCATCTGCTCGAGTCGGGCGATCCGCTCGGCCATCGGGGGGTGGGTCGAGAACCAGCTCGACATGCCCTCGCGACGGAACGGGTTGGCGATCATCAGCGAGCTGGTGGTCTGCAGGCTCGGCTCGGGCGGCAGCGGCAAGGCGCGGGTGCCGAGCTCCAGCTTGCGCAGCGCACTGGCCAGCGCGAGCGGGTCGCCGGTGATCTGCGCGCCCGAGGCGTCAGCCTGGAACTCCCGCGACCGGCTGATCGCCATCTGGATCAGGCCGGCGGCCACCGGGCCGAGGATGAGGACGGCCAGCGCGCCGAGCGGCCCCGGGCCGTCGTCGTCGCTGCTGCGGCCGATCGGCACCAGCCAGGCGAGGTAGCCGAGGTACATGATCACGCTGGCCAGGCCGGCGGCGACCGAGCTGATCAGGATGTCGCGGTTGTAGACGTGGGCCAGCTCGTGGCCGAGCACGCCCCGCAGCTCGCGCTCGTCGAGCAGGCCGAGGATCCCCTCGGTGCAGCAGACGGCGGCGTTACGCGGGTTGCGCCCCGTGGCGAAGGCGTTGGGTGCGTTGGTGGGCGACACGTAGAGGCGGGGCATCGGCTGGCGGGCTGCTGTGGAGAGCTCCCGGACGATCCGGTACATCGCGGGCTGCTCCGCCTCGCTGACCGGGCGAGCCCGCATCGACCGCAGCGCCAGCTTGTCGCTGTAGAAGTAGGCGATGCCGTTGGTGGCCAGGGCGATCACGAAGGCGATCGCGAGCCCGGCGCTGCCGCCGAGCCACTGGCCGACCAGCAGGATCAGGCCGGACATGAGCGCGAGCAGGACGGCGGTCTTGACGCCGTTCGCGTGGCGGTGCACGGGTTCCTCCGCAGGGTCGAGGTGTCCGACCGGTCAAC
>DASVBQ010000376.1:0-6982 GCA_036375795.1 Actinomycetes bacterium | reverse complement strand
GCATCCACCACGACGACGTGCTCGCGCCGGTGCTGCGCGCCTGGGGCGTCTTCGACGTCGAGGGGCTCGACGCCGAGGGGGAGAAGGCCCGCGAGGAGCTCTCGACCTACCTGCAGGGGCTCGACAACGCGGCCACCCGCTTCGAGGACAAGCGCACCACGCACCGCGAGAAGCTCGCGGCCCGCGGCCAGGAGCTCGAGAGCGTCTAGCCCGCGTGCGGAAGGCGCACCAGCAGCCGACCGTTCTCCACCTTCACGTCGAAGGCGTGCGCCGGGGCCGTGGCGGGTCCCTGCCGCACCGACCCGTCCTCCAGGTCGAACGCGCTGCCGTGCCACGGGCAGGTCACGCAGCCCGTGTCCAGGTCGACCCGGCCCTCGTGCAGCGGACCCGCGAGGTGCGTGCACCGGTCCGAGAGCACGTCGATCCGGTCGCCGCGGCGCACCACGAGCAGCGGCACCGCGCCGGCGCCCTCGCCGAGCGTGCGCACCCGGGGCTCACCGTCCGCGCCGAGGTCGTCCACGGCGCACAGGTCGTGCCAGCCGGGTCCCACGAGATGTGGGACGTCCTCGGCGTGGTTCGCCCCCGCCGCCTGCCGGTAGGCCAGGTGGCCGCCGAGGAAGCCGCTGAACCCGATCACGCCGAGGCCGAGGAAGCCGAGCGCGCGGCCAGCGGTCCGGTCACCGCGGCCGCGGGCGGCGAGCGAGGCGCCGTAGAGCGCGAGGGCCACGGTGTTGGCTGCCGCGTGCACCACGCCGACCCGCTGCTGCTGCTCGTGCATCTCGGACCAGTCGGCGAGCCCGGCAGCGGCAGCGGGGAGCGCCGTGGCGACACCGGTGGCGACCAGGACGTCGGCCGACCGCTCGTGGCCCTTCAGCAGGTCCAGCACCCCGGCCGAGGCGAAGGCGCCGACCGGGACCTGCACGAGCACGGGATGCAGCGGGTGGCCCAGCCAGACGCCGTGCAGCAGGTTGCGTAGCGTGCTGGAGCCGAGCAGCCGGCGGGTCAGGTCGCGGATGGGGGTCGCGACCCGGTCCAGTGGCTCGGCGTCCTCGAGCAGCGAGGCGGACTCGAACGGGTTCATGACGCCTTCCTGACCTCTCCGGCCCTCGGCAAACCGCCGGGCTCACGCCTTGGCGTCGGACCAGCGCCGGACCACGCCCACGTCGGCCACCAGCCGCACGCCGCTGCCCGCCGCCCATCGCGCGGCGGTGGCGGCGAGCGTGTCGTGCACCAGTCGCACCACCTCCGGCGCCAGAGGCTCGGGGGTGTGGACGAGCAGCTCGTCGTGGAGGCAGAGCACGACCTCGGCGCCTGCAGGCAGCGCCGCCCGCACCGAGACGGCCCACATCTTGAACAGCTCGGCGGCCGCGCCCTGGACGACGGCGTTGCGCGCGAAGCGGCCGCGGGCGGCGACCGCCGCCGGCTCGGCGGCCGCGTCCAGGGGCCACATGCGCACCCGCCGTCCGCCGTACGTCCGCACGTCGGCGCCGGCCTTGCCCCTCTCGTCCGCCGCCCGCAGGTAGCCCATCGCCACGGGGTACGCCCGGTCCAGGCCGCGCAGCGCCTCGCCGGCCGTGCCCGATGTCTGGCCGTACATCGCGGCCAGCACGGCGACCTTGGCGGTCGGCCGGTCGCAGCCCAGCCGAGCCGCCACCGGCGCGTACAGGTCCGGCTCGGCGGTCGCGGCAGTCAGCGCCGGGTCGCCGGACACAGCGGCCAGCACCCTGGGCTCGACCTGACCGAGGTCGGCCCGGACCAGCACATGGCCCGGCTCGGCCGCCACCGCCGGGCGCAACTCGGCCGGCAGGTTGTGCAGCCCGGCTGACGCGGTCATCCGGCCGGCGGCGCCGTCGCACCCGGTCCAGGCGCCGCGCAGCCGGCCGTCCGCGCCGACGTGCCGGTCGAGCCAGGCGTAGCCGTACGTCGTGGCGATCCGCTCGGCCTTGCGCCAGGACAGCAGGGCGGCAACGAGCGGATGGGTGTCGCGGAACGGCTCGAGCCGCCAAGACCGGGTGTCCGGGACGGCGATGCCCACCCGGGCGAGCAGCTCGCGCACCTGTGCCGGGTTGCGCAGGTCCACGCCGGTCGAATCCGGCAGGTGCGAGAGCACCTCGGCGTCGCGGCGGGCCCGTTCCGTCGCGGCGGCCGCGTCGTCGGCCGGTCGCGGTCCGGCGCGCTCGGCGACCAGCGCGCTCGCCGTGTCGCGGTCCAGGGGCAGGCCGCCGATGCCGAGCTCGACCGCCAGCAGCTCCGCCGCCGACTCCGACCACGCCGTGAGCAGGGGCAGCGGAGGCAGCGGGCGCTCCCTGCGTGCGTCGGGCAGCGCCGCCAGCTCGCTCTCGTGCTGCGAGGCGACCTGCGCGGCCGTCGCCGCCCAGGCGGCGGCGGCCGGGGCGTCGGGCGGGCCGGACTCCACCCACTCCGGCCGCAGGTAGCCGTCGGGGCGGACCGGGTCCCACGCCTCGCGCGGTTGGTCGGGACCGGCGGTGCCGACCGGCCCGAGCAGGTCCAGCTGGCCGGTGCGCGGCCGGTCGGCGGCCGGGCGGCCGGTGGCCGTCGCCCACACCACGCCCGGGTCGGCGTCGAAGCCGCCGTGCAGCAGCCGGTGGGTGGCGGCCACATCCCAGGACGACGACACGCGGACTCCGGCGCGGACCAGCGGCTCGGCCGTCCGCGCCGACCACCACGTGAGTCGCGGGCGAACCGCCTGCAGCACCCGGCGTACGTCGTCGTGGCCCTCGCCCGGGCACCAGAGGGCCGTGCCCTCGTAGGCAAGGCCCAGACCTCCGGGCGCCCAGGCGAGCCCGACGAGGGACCCGGGCCCGGCCCCTGCGCGCCGCAGCGCTTCCGCCGGGTCGCGGGTCTCCACGGGCGGTTGCACGCGGCCATCCTGCCGCCAGGATCTGACGCACGGGTCCGACGCACCGGTCCGACGGATGGTTACCCTGCGCGGAAGACCCACCACCGGATCGGGGGAGCGACCGTGACCGAGATGCCCGACGAGGACAGGCTCGACGAGGATGTCGACCCGAGGGTGGCCGAGCTCGTGGTCGCCATCCGGGACCGTTTCGGCCTGCGTGGGCTGCGCGGTGCCCGCTGGATGATCGAGAAGGAGATCGCGCTCGCGGAGGACGCGATCTCAGACCTGGCCCCCCGGGACTGAGCCCGTTCAGTCGCCGAGCTCGCGGCGGGTCCGCTTGGTCCGGGCCCGGCGGCGCTTCGCCTCCAGCCTGCGCTCCACCGATGCCCGGGTCGGCCGCGTCGCCTGCCGCGGGCGCTGCGGCGCTGCCACCGCCTGGCGCAGCAGCGCGGCCAGCCGGGCCCGGGCGATGCGCCGGTTCTGATGCTGGGACCGCTGCTCGGAGGCGACGACGGTCAACACGCCGTCGACCAGCCGCGGCGCGAGCCGGTCCAGCGCGCGCTCGCGCAGCACCGGCCCCAGCGCCGAGGTCGAGGCGACGTCGAGCGAGAGCTCGACGCGCGAGTCGGTCGTGTTGACCCCCTGACCGCCGGGACCGGACGACCGGGAGAAGCGCCACCGCAGCTCCGCGGCCGGCACGACCACGCCGCTGCGGACGTGCAGGTCCTCGGCCACGCCGCGATCATCCCAGGATTCGCCTGGCCGCAGCCGTGACGTGACGCACGTACGCGATCACGGCCGCCGCGTCGCCCGCAGGCCGCGGCCCCCGGCCGGCCGACACGACGTACCCATCGTCCTGGTTTGCCGGATCGTGACCTGGACCACTAGCCTGTGCTCGCCGCGCGCCGCGCGGTCCCGCCGACGGCCCGCCGAGTCCTGCCCGTCGTCCGGTGGGTCGCGCGCAGATCGCAGTGGGCAGGAGTGGGGGACCCACATCGGGTGGCGCGGCCGGGGGGCCACGCATCTTCCCTTGGGGTGAAGCCGCAGATCCTTGCGGCCAGGCAATCTCTCTCGCCTGAACCCGACAGCTCACCTCGCAGGCGGCGAGAGGGACGACTCCATGGCGCACGGCGCTCACCGCCGCCTGTCCGCACGCGGACGGCACCGCAAGCCCAACCACCACGCCCGCAAGCTCGGCCTCGCGACCGCCCCACTCGTGGCGGCGATCCCGATGGCGACCGCGTCTCCGGCCTCGGCCGGGACGAGTGCCTGGGACAAGCTGGCCGGCTGCGAGAGCGGCGGCAACTGGGACATCAACACCGGCAACGGCTACTACGGCGGCCTGCAGTTCGCCGACGGCACCTGGGACGGCTACGGCGGCGAGCGCTACGCCTCGCGCGCCGACCTGGCCACCAAGGCCGAGCAGATCGTCATCGCGGCCAAGCTGCTGGACAACTCCGGCTGGGGTCCCTGGCCGGCCTGCAGCAGCCGGCTCGGTCTCGGCGCGGACGAGCGCCGGGAGGCGCTGGCCACCGCGGCCGAGTACAAGGCGCAGATCGGCGGCGCGCAGACCAACGGCGACACCACCGAGGCCGCGACCCAGGACCGCGACCGGGCGGCCGACCAGGCCGAGGAGAACCGGGTCTCCACCGAGCGGGCGACTCGTGGCAAGCACCGCAAGGCTGCCCCCGCCGGCGGGAGGTACGTCGTGCGCGCGGGCGACACCCTGTCCGGGATCGCCCGGAAGAAGGACGTCCCCGGCGGCTGGGCGAACCTCTACCGCATCAACCGCGACACCATCGGCAAGAACCCGGGCCTGATCTTCCCGGGCCAGAAGCTCTCGCTGGGCTGACCACCGAGCCCTCCACGCGAGGCCCCGCCACCGGACGCCGGTGTGCGGGGCCTCGCGCTTGGCGGGCGACCGCACCGGTGCTCAGCGGACGGTGAAGCGCTCCAGGCCCTCCGGCGGCTCCGGGAAGACGGCCACCGCCTCCACCCGGGCCGAGCGGGGACCATGCCTGGTCCAGGCCACCAGTGCGTCGACCGAGTCCGGGTCTCCCTCGAACACCGCCTCGACGGTGCCGTCCGGCCGGTTGCGCACCCAACCCGTCACGCCGTGGCGGGCCGCCTCCCGCCGAGTGGTCTCGCGGAAGAACACGCCCTGCACCCGGCCGCGCACCTCGACCCGCCGGCGCACGACCTCGCTCATGACGGGGCGAGCGCCTCGAGCACCTCGTGGGCCCGGCGCACCGACGCGGCCGGGTCCGCGTCCACGCTGCCGACCTCCGGGTCGAAGTTGAGGTCCAGGAACACCTCTGTCACGCCCTGCTCGGCGAGCATCGCCAGGTCGGCGCGGATCTCGTCGTACGACCCGGCGAGCGGCCGCCGGCGTTCCGCCCCTGCAGGGCGGACCCGGACCACGCCGCGGCACACGAACCGCAGCCCCGCCGGATCCCGACCCACCGCCCGGGCACCCTCCGCGACCACGCCGATGGCCCGCCCGATCGAGGTGAGGTCCTGGCCGCTGCTGCTGATCCAGCCGTCGGCGATCCGGCCGGCTCGGCGCAGGGCGGCCTCGACCGTCCCGCCGAGCAGCACGGGCGGGTGCGGCCGCTGCACGGGCTTCGGCTCGACCAGGGCATGTCGTACGTCGTGGAACTCGCCCCGGTAGTCCACGACGTCCTGCGTCCAGATCGCCTTGAGTGCCCCCACGAACTCCTCCGCGCGGCGACCGCGGCGGTCGACCGGCGCGCCCGTCGCCTCGTACTCCTCCCGGGCCCAGCCCAGGCCGAGGCCGAGGTCGAGCCGGCCGTCCGAGACCGCATCGAGGGTGGCGGCCTGCTTGGCGAGCAGCAACGGCGAGAACCACGGCATGTTCAGGACCGCCACGCCGAGCCGCACGCGGGAGGTCTGCCCGGCCAGGAACGCGAGGGTGATCAGCGGGTCGTGCACGCTGCGGTAGACCGGCGGCCAGCGGCGCGGCTCGTCGCTGGCCTCGGGGTCCGCCGGGTAGAGCAGCCGCTGGAACGTCCACAGCGACGAGTAGCCCAGATCCTCGGCCCTGCGGGCTAGCTCCACCTGGTGCGCCGGTGTTGCCCAGGAGCCGGCCAGCGGCACCGCGAACCCGAGCAGCACGTCGCCTCCGTCAGTAGTCGTCGAAGCAGCGTCCCAGACCGAGCTGCTCCAGACCACGCCGGTCGCCGGCGCGGTACGTCGCGAGCGGGTAGGCGTTCGTGTCGTACATCACCTGGTAGGGGTCGGCGACGTGGCCGAGCCCCACCAGGTGGCCGAGCTCGTGCAGCAGCACCGCCCGGGCCTTGTCGTCCTCACCCAGCCGGAGCTGGGCGTCCAGCGCCGGGCCGTTGAAGACTGCCTGGCCGGTGACCAGCCGGCTGCTCGCGAGGTCAGTACCGAACGGCGTCGGCCCGGCCCGGCCGAGGACGTCACCCGCCAGCATCGGCGTCTCGGTCGCGGTGGACCAGGCGACCAGGACCGGCGCCCAGCGGTCGCCATAGCGCTCGCGCTGGTAGGAGGGCCGGTCCTCGACGGGGGCCTCGTCGGTGCTGCCGTCGTCGACGAACTGCAGACCGGTGGCCGCGCTGACCTCGCCCAGCGCCCGCAGCAGCAGGTCCCGGCCGCCCGCCGGCTCGTGGTCGGGCCGGACGACGAAGTGCACAGGACGGCACGGGTCGAACGCGACGGGCGACCGGTCGTCGTGGGTCAGGAGGAATGCGTAGCCGCCCTCGCCGGCCGGCGCCAGCGCGGGCCTGCCCAGCGGTGCCGACGACACCTCGAGGGCCTCGGAGGGGACGTCCACGCCCGGCCGGGCGCCGGGTGCCGCGGTGGCGGCCTCGAGCACGGCGCAGCCGCTGAGCGCGCAGGCGAGGACGACCAACACCGCTGCCACCGACGTCGTACGCCGTGCTCGTGCATCCGCCACAGGTGTCCCCCCTCGTCCGGGAGGTCATCGGCAGGCGAGCAGCCGCACTCCAGTCCGGTGGTCGAGCGGCCATCGCGGTCGGTGCCCCGAATGGGATTCGAACCGAAGCCCAGCAACGGGCTGACCTGCGCCTACGCGGGAATACCGTGCCGTGATCCCGATGTAGCCCGTTGTCCCTCGCT
>DASVBQ010000119.1:0-2735 GCA_036375795.1 Actinomycetes bacterium | reverse complement strand
CCGAGGGCGACGTCGAGGCGGCGGGCCATGCCGCCGGAGTACGTGCGGACGGGCCGGTCGGCGGCCTCGACCAGGCCGAACCTGGCCAGGAGCTCGTCGCAGCGGTGCCGGGCGTGCCGGCGGCCGAGACCGTGGATGCGGCCCTGAAGGAGCAGGTTCTCCCGCGCCGAGGCGACCGGGTCGCTGCTGGACCGTTGCGGTACGACGCCGATCAGCCGGCGAACGGCGTCCGGGTTCGCGACGACGTCCACCCCGGCCACGGTCGCCCGGCCGCCGTCCGGGCGGGACAGCGTGGTGAGGATCTTCACGGTGGACGACTTGCCGGCCCCGTTGGGCCCGAGCAGTGCGAAGACGGTGCCGTCCGCGACCTCCAGAGACAACCCGCCGAGGGCGCGGACGGGAGTCCGGCCGCGGCCCTGCGGATAGGTCTTGACGAGCCCAACCGCCTCGATGGCGCAACCGGCGTCGAAAGTGTTCTTCATGAGACTCCTCGTACGAGCCCGGCCGCGTCGAAGCGGCCGAGCGATCAGACGAGTCGCCCGCAGTGGTGCCCTATCGTTGAGCGTGCGCCTTGAGGTGCTCCTGCGAGGGGCAGATCTCCTGCGAGATCGACTCAGGGGTAGGACCCCCGGGCCGGGTGTTGCCGCACCCGGTCGGGGGTTCGTCAGGTCAGGACGGCTCCGCGCCGGTGTGGTCCTTGGGCGCTAGCCAGGCGGCCACCTCCTCGTCGAAGTACTCCCGGGGCTTGGCGAACATCTCCTCGGTGCTCACGCCCTGGTCCCGCAGCTCGTACATGCGCCGCCAGAACGCCGTGCCGCCCAGCGATCCGGAGCGGATGTCGGAGGCCAGCCGTCGCACGAAGTCGCGCTCGGCGACGACCATCGCGACCCGATAGTCGGACTCCACCCGCAGCAGCTGCGGAAGGGCCATCCGGTCCGCCATCGCATGCATCGCCTCGAGCGACGACAGCTCGAGGTCCAGCTTGGTCACCCGCAGCTCGAGCAGCCGTGCCGCCTCGTCAGGAGCCAGGCCGGGCAGCAGCGACAGGGCCGCCTCGAGCGCCGGATACTCCTTCACCGGCGTGGACAGCAGCTCGGCCAGCCAGTCCTCGAACTCATCGACGCCGGCCGGGGTCACGGCGTACGTCGTCCGTTCGGGGCGTCGTCCGGCCCGCTGGGTGTCCTGCGCGACGATCAGCCCGTGCTTCTGCAGCGACTCGACGACCGAGTAGAGCGAGCCGTAGTTCAGCTTGATGCTCTGCTCCTTGCCCCGTTCCCGCAGGGTGGTCGAGATCTCGTACGGGTGCATCGGGCGCTCGATGAGGCACGCCAGCACGGCCAGGGCCAGCGGGTTGGACCGACGCCGAGTCATGCGCACCTCCTCCGAAACGAATACTCCGATCAGAGTATTCGCGTCGGATAGGGGGTGTCAACGGCCGCGCGTCACCGACAGGAGACGCGTTGGGCACAACTTCAGGAGCGGTCAGGCGGCGGTGCCGGCGCGGTGCGCGGCCCAGTAGGTGCGCAGCACCCGCACTTTCTCCTGGAAGTCCGCGTCGCGACCCAACGGTCCGGTCGTCGGGGCGGACAGCCGGGTCCGGCGGCGTCCGGCCGAACCGTGGTGGACGACGACCGTCGAGATGCCGAGCTGGCTCTCGACCTCGATCTCGTGCACCTCGTCCCAGGGGATGACCATCGGCGGCACGGCGTGCACCACGAGTCCGCGCCGGGTCAGCGACGTGCCCACCCACCAGGTCGCGGCGGCCATCACGATGAGGACCAGCCCCGCCAGTGCCGTCTTGCCGCTCCCGCCGAATCGGCCGTCGTTGAGCAGAGCGTCGGCCCAGACCAGCGCCTGGAAGCCGGCGACCGTCAGCACGAAGGCCCGGCGCTGGCTCCACGTGAGCCGCAGCCGAACCGGCGCGAGGGGGGACATGCCTGCACCGTAAGTCGCCACAGCACAACGTCGGGCGGAAACTGCAACATCTTGACCGCTCGGTGGATGGCGGGAGGCCCGGGCAGCTCGGTCAGCTCGGCAGCATGCCCCATTCGTGCAGGGCGTCCCACAACCCGTCGACCAGATCGAGCGACGTGAGCTCCGCCCGGGTCACCCAGCGCACCTCGGACGCGTCGTCACCGGCCACCGGTGTGGTGCTGACGGCGAGCGCGCAGGCGTAGTCGCGGATGTCGTAGACCTCGTCTGCCGGGCCCGGTCGCAGCACCGTGCCGACCCGCAGCCCGACGGTCACATGCAGCCCGGTCTCTTCGAGCACCTCGCGCCGTACGGCGTCCAGGTCGGTCTCGCCAGGCTCGACCCGTCCGCCGGGGACGGACCACCGGCCCGAGCCCGGCTCCCTGGCCCGGCGCACCACGAGCAGGCGGCCGTCGTCGTCGTGCACGAGTGCACCCACACAGGGGACACGCCGTTTCGGTGTCGACGATGCCGGGAACACGCCAGACAGCCTAGGGACAGGAGAGTTCCGCGATGACCGCCGTTCTGATCATCCTGGCCGTGATCCTCGTGCTCATCATGGGCATGAGCCTGATGGGTGCCGGCCCGTCCCGCATCCAGCGGCGCACCGTCGTCGAGCGCCCCGTCCGTCGGCGCACCGTCGTCGAGGAGCCGGTGCGCGAGCGCGTGGTCGAAGAGCCGGTCCGCGAACGGGTCGTCGAGGAGCGCCCCGGCACCACCCGCCGTTACGTCGACTGACCCACGCCTCTTGACGGGGGCGGCGG
>DASVBQ010000368.1:0-3934 GCA_036375795.1 Actinomycetes bacterium | reverse complement strand
CAGGCGGCGACGCATTGGAAGAGGACCGGCAGGTCCTCGATCCGGCGGTCGCCCAGCCGCTCGCGAAGCAGCGCACGCAGCGGCTCGTTGGGGTGGACGTGGGTGCGGGTGCGGGCGAAGTGCCGGGCCCGCCGCAGCGCGCTGCCGCGGTACAGGTCGCTGTGCGCGAGCCCCTGCCACACCTGCGCGAGCGACTCGACAGCGTCGAGGGACGGGTCGGCGGCGACGGCCGCGCCGTTCACCGCCCCGACCGAGGTTCCGACCACGAGGTCGGGAATCACCCCGGACTCGAGCAGCGCGCGCAGCATGCCGACCTCGTTGGCCCCGAGCAGCCCGCCGCCGCCGAGCACGAACGCCGTCCGCACGTCACCCACGCCCCTCATCCTCGCCGAATTGTGGACGCGGACACACCGTCCGTACGGCGTGTCTGGTGCGCACCCGTCCACACTTCGGGCCGTCGGCTCGGGCTCAGGCCGTCCACACTTCGGGCCGTAGGCCCGGGCTCAGGCCTCGTCGGCGGCCATGTCGAGCAGCCGCTCGATGACCCGGGCGTCGGTGCGCAGGCCGTCGTGGCCGAACTCGTTGGTGACCCACGGCCGGACGTTGCCGACACGCCGCGCGGTGTCCAGGGAGAACGCGGCCTCGACGTACATGTCGTCGTGGAAGACCGCGGCGGCCACCGGGACGGTGTTCGTGGCCAGCCGCTCGAGGTCGTAGAGCGGGGGCCAGCCGTCATGAGAGGCGAGGATCTCTGCTGCCTCGCGCAGCGGCGTGAGCGAGCGGTCTACCTCGAACATCCACGGGAACACCATCTCGCCGGTCGGCAGCAGCGGCCGTGCCTTGGGGGAGAACTCAGGCAGCTCGTCCTGCACCCGCTGCGCCGCCCACCGCGAAGCCGTCCCCGAGCAGTAGATGCTCTCGTGCAGCACGGCGTAGAGCGGCCGGTGCACGAAGGACGTCGCAGCCTCGACCGCCGCGAGCAGCCCGTCGGAGAGGTCGTCGCCCGCCCAGGCCGTCTCGAGGAGGTAGTGCAGCCGTTCCAGGCCGTCCGCGTACCCGAGCGTGAGCCCGAGGTGCTGCAGCCGCGCGACCGTGAGCGGGTCCCCGGACGGCAGCCGTACGTCGCGTCCGGCAAGGTGGTCGGCGACCCGGTCCAGGCGAGCGCTGTCCTCCGGGTAACGGGCCACCAGGCGGTCCCACCGCTCGCGGACCCGCCCGAACGTCGCCCGGTAGACCTCCTCGGCGGGCTGGTCCAGCGGTGGCAGGCCGCCCGTGACGAGGACCTTCTCCAGCGACTCGGGGAACAGCGACAGGTAGGTCATCGACACGAAGCCGCCATAGCTCTGGCCGAGGACGGACCACCTTCCCTCACCGACGAGCTCACGGCGCAGCGCCTCTGCGTCGCGCACGATCGAGTCCGCCCGGAACTGCATCAGGCGACGCGCCTGCTCCGGCGGGGAGCGCCGGGCCAGTGCCTGGCTGGTCTGCGGGGTCGAGCGCCCGGTGCCGCGCTGGTCGAGGAGGAGCACGCGGTGCTCCTGCAGGGCCCGGCCCAGCCAGCCCGACCGGCCGGTCGGGCGGGGGGCGATGCCGCCCGGGCCGCCGTTGAGGTAGACCAGCCACGGCAGGTCCTGGTCCCGTTTGCGTGGGGCGACCACCTCCCGTGCAAACACCCTGATCTGCTCACCCGCCGGGTCGCCGTGGTCCAGGGGCACGACGACCTCGTGCTCGGTGACGTGCAGGCCCGGCAGCCGGTGCGAACCCAGTTGCATGCAGCCGACGGTATGGCAGGGTCGGGCTGTGGGCGACGTGACCACGCTGCGGCGGGTGACCGAGAAGGACTGGGCGCGGCTGCGCGCGGTGCGGCTGGAGATGCTGGCCGACGCGCCGACCGCTTACCTGGAGACGCTCGCGGACGCACGGGCCCGGGGCGAGGCGGAGTGGCGCTTCCGAGCGCGCCGCGGCGCGGACGGGCAGGAGAACTTCGCGGTGGCAGCGAGCGATCCTGCCGGCGGCGAGCGCTGGGTCGCGTACATGGCCTGCTTCGTCGACGCGCCAGGGCGGGCGCACCTGGTGAGCGTCTATGTCGCCCCCGGGCAGCGTGGGACAGGGCTGGCCGAGCGCATGGTCGTGGAAGTGTGCCGCTGGGCGCGCGACGACGTGGGGGCGAACCGGATGCACCTCTACGTGCACGAGGACAACGCGCGGGCGCGGTCGTTCTACCGTCGCCTCGGGTTCACCGAGACCGGTGGCACGATGCCCTACGACCTCGACCCGACGAAGCTGGAGATCGAGATGGAGATCTCCCTCACTGGTTGAGCGATGAGTTCTCGACGTGGCGGCGGTCTGCACTGCGAGCCACCCCTGGGAGAGGAGCACGGATGAGCGGTGTACGGGTACTCGTGGGCACGCGCAAGGGAGCGTTCGTCCTGACGGCGGACGGGCAGCGCGAGAAGTGGGACGTCAGCGGCCCGCACTTCGCGGGCTGGGAGATCTACCACGTCAAGGGGTCGCCGGCCGACCAGGACCGGCTGTACGCCTCGCAGTCCAGCGGCTGGTTCGGACAGGTGATCCAGCGGTCCGACGACGGCGGGACGACGTGGGCACCGATGGGCAACGAGTTCGCGTACGACGGCGTCCCCGGCACGCACCAGTGGTACGACGGGACGGCGCGACCATGGGAGTTCACCCGGGTGTGGCACCTCGAGCCCTCGCTCACCGATCCCGACACGGTCTATGCCGGCGTGCAGGACGCCGCGCTGTTCAAGTCGGTGGACGGCGGCAAGCAGTGGCAGGAGATGTCCGGGCTGCGCGGCCACGGCTCGGGGCCGTCCTGGCAGCCTGGGGCCGGCGGCCTGTGCCTGCACACGATCCTGCTCGACCCGAGCAACGCCGCCCGGATGTACGTCGCCATCTCGGCGGCCGGGGCCTTCCGCAGTGACGACAGCGGCGAGACCTGGCAGCCGATCAACCGCGGGCTGCGCTCGGGGGAGATCCCGGACGAGGACTCCGAGGTCGGCCACTGCGTGCACCGCATCGCCATGCACCCCTCCCGCCCCCACGTGCTGTTCATGCAGAAGCACTGGGACGTGATGCGCAGCGACGACGCCGGCGAGTCGTGGCGCGAGGTCAGCGGCGACCTGCCGAGCGACTTCGGCTTCCCGATCGACGTCCACGCGCACGAGCCGGAGACCATCTACGTGGTCCCGATCAAGAGCGACTCGGAGCACTTCCCGCCCGACGGCCGGCTGCGCGTCTACCGCAGCCGCACCGGCGGCAACGACTGGGAGGCGCTGACCAACGGCCTGCCGCAGTCGGACTGCTATGTCAACGTGCTGCGCGACGCGATGGCCGTGGACACCCTCGACGAGTGCGGCATCTACTTCGGGACCACCGGCGGACAGGTCTACGCGTCCGCCGACGCCGGGGACAGCTGGGCGCCGATCGTGCGGGACCTTCCGCCGGTCCTGTCCGTGGAGGTGCAGACCCTGCCGTGATCCGCGTCGTCCTTCCGGCCCACCTTCGCCGGCTGGCCAGGGTCGACGGCGAGGTGCGCCTCGACGTCGACGGCCAGGTCACCCAGCGCTCCGTCCTCGACGCCCTCGAGGAGCGCTACCCGACGCTGCGTGGCACCATCCGCGACCACGGCACCCTGCAGCGTCGGGCCTTCGTGCGGTTCTTCGCCTGCGAGGAGGACCTCTCGCACGAGTCGCCGGACGCCCCGTTGCCCGACGCGGTCGCGCAGGGCACCGAGCCCTTCATGGTGATCGGCGCGATGGCAGGCGGCTAGCTCCTTCCGTCTGGTCGGGAACCGCCGGCGCGCCGCCGGTGTAGTGATGGCGGCAGGTAGCAGAGACGGAGGCGGGATCAGCGCCGACGGAGAGGACGCCGAGGTCCTGGCCCGCGTACGTCAGGGTGACCGTGAGGCGTACGC
>DASVBQ010000367.1:0-7231 GCA_036375795.1 Actinomycetes bacterium | reverse complement strand
ACGTACGCCTGCAGGGCGCTGGTCGCGCTGGGCGGGGTCTGGTCGCCCCACAACGCGTCGATCAGCCGGTCGGCCGGCACGACGTCGCCGCGGGCGAGCACGAGCAGGCCGAGCACCGCCCGCTGCCGCGGACCGCCCAGGTCGACCGGTCGGCCGTCGCGAAGTGCGGTCATCTGCCCGAGGACGCCGAGCCGGAGGCCGGAAGCCGTGACGGCGTCGTCCGCCACGTCACGTGCTTGCGGGACAGCCACCGCACCCACCTCTGTCCGAGCCAACCATGACCTCCGCACATGACCCTTCGACCATGACGCCGCCCGCGGAAGGCACGATATGCGGCGCCGGGCGGTCGCGGCAGGCGTTTCCGGGCCGCAGCACCCGCGCCGCCCGGTCCGCGGACCTCGTCGGTCCCTCTGACCCCGCGACACATCCGGGGTCCATGCGGCCGGTGGGGCGTCGCGAAGGGCACCGCCGCCGCACCGGCCACGGTTGTGTCGCCGGGTCAGCGCGGTTGCCGTCAGAGCCACGATCGGCCCGTACGCTGGTTGCGTGAGCAACCTGGAGCGGCGACCGACCGAGACGCTGTGCGGGGGGCTCGCCACGGTCAGCCCCGAGCCCACCCGCCGGCTGCTCGCCCACCGGGAGGTGCCGCTCGGCGGGCCGAGGGGGATGGCGGTCCGGCGGACCCTGCCGCACCGGGAGCTGCCCACGGTGGGGGCGTGGTGCTTCGCCGACGACTACGGGCCGTCCGACCCCGCCGAGCACGCGATGGTCGTGCCCCCGCACCCGCACACCGGGCTGCAGACGGTGACCTGGCTGCTCAGCGGGGAGGTGCTCCACCAGGACAGCGTCGGTAGCGAGCAGCTCGTCCGACCCGGCCAGCTCAACCTGATGACCGCGGGCCGCGGGATCGCACACGCCGAGACCTCGACACCGACGTCACCGCACCTTCGCGGCGTCCAGCTCTGGGTGGCGCTGCCGGACGCCTCCCGGGACACCGCGCCGGGTTTCGAGCACCACCCTGAGCTGCCGGTCCATGCCGAGGGCAACCTGACGGCGACGGTGGTGCTCGGCGCCCTCGGCGACGCGGTCTCACCTGCTACCGCGTACACCCCGATCGTCGGCGCCGACGTCATCGTCCGAGGGGAGGGGGCCCTGCCGCTCGATCCGGCGTGGGAGCACGCCGTCCTGCCGCTCTCCGGCGGCCTGACCGTCGACGGGGAGCCGGTGCCGGCCGCGACGCTGGCCTACCTCGGCTGCGGGCGTGAGCGGCTGACGCTCGCAGGCAGCGCGCGGGCACTGCTGCTCGGCGGCGAGCCGTTCGACGAGGAGCTGCTCATGTGGTGGAACTTCGTCGGCCGCAGCCACGACGAGGTCGCCGCGGCCCGGGAGGAGTGGATGGCGGCGGTCGACGGCGCCACCACCCGCTTCGGGCAGGTGACGGCGTACGCCGGAGCTGCGCTGCCTGCTCCAGCCCTACCGGGCACCCGGCTGCGTCCTCGCGGCCGAACCTGACCGCCGGTCAGGGACCGCTGGTCTCGGCTGCCTGGCGGAGGGCCGCGAGAGTGGCCTGCATCCCGCGGCGGTTGTGGCTCGCTCGGTCGGCGACGCCCGTGGTCGGGATGGCGGCCATCCGCATCCAGGCCGGCCGCCGGTCGGACCAGCTCTCGGTCACCTGGCACCCGTCAGCAGTCGGGGCGAAGTCGTAGGCCCACTGCGCGATCGGCACGCCGTGGAAGTCGACGTCGAAGGCGAAGCGACGACCGGACCGCGCCGCGGTCACGGTGCAGGTGGTGCTCCACCGCAGCAGCCCGTGCCGGTTGGTGCCGCGGAACCGGGCGCCCTCGACGGGGCCGGTCGCGTTGCCCAGCCAGCGGCAGGACCTCGTCTCCGGGCTCCACCGGCCCATCCGGGTCACGTCGCTCACCAGCGCGTAGACCGACGTGGGATCCGCCGCCATCGTCTCGGTCACCATGACGTCAGGCATGACCAGCATGATGCCCTGCAGCCGGCAACCGTCAGAGCGGTGGGTTAAGGCGCGCGACCGCCGCGGTCCGGCTGGTGACTTCGAGGCGGGCGAAGATGTTCTCCAGGTGCTTGCGCACGGTCGCTTCGGACACCTCGAGGCGCCGCGCGATCTGGCCGTTGCTGTAGCCAGCCGCGACGTACTGCAGGATCTCCCGCTGCCGTGTCGTGAGCGGCAGCAGGCCGCGCCGGCGACGTTCCGCCGCGACGTACGCCGCCTGCAGGTGCGGCCTGAGCAGCGTCAGCACGGCAACGTCGCGGTCGGTGAAGTCCGACCCCGGCCCCCTGGTGAACAGCAGTCGCAGCGTCCGCTGCGGGCCGCCGGCGTCGAGGCACACCCGGATCTCGTGCTCCACGCCTGACGGACGGTCGAAGTCGCTGTACATGCCGCTCTGGTGGTGGTCCCGGTCCGCGGCCAGGTCGCTGGTGCGGGTGACCGACACGATGTCGCCGGTTCGGTCCGGGTAGGAGCACGTGGAGTCCCAGTAGTGCTCGCGGTAGGCCACGCCGAGCGCCACAGCCTCCATGTCCCCCCAGGGGTGGCCGGGCAGCTCCTGGTCGGCGAAGAACTCCCAGCGCGGCGTGTCCTGTCCGGACACGGACAGCATGTCGCAGGGGACGAGTGCCTTCAGCTCGTGCAGCAGCTCCCACGGCAGCGCCTCGCCGTCGGTGTCCTCGCCGTAGGTGCGGGCGATGGTGAGCATGCGGCGTACGTCCAGGTCACTGATCCCGGTCTGACCCATCAGGCACCTCCTCGACCTGCCTCGACGGTAGGAGCAGGACCGCGCCCTGCCCATACGAAGAACGTCGAATGGCGGTGCCGGCGGGCGACGCGCAGCGTGGGGCAGACCACATAACCGCCCCGAAGGGAGCACCACCATGAACAACACCCGAGCGCTGGGCCGAGTCGTCCTCGTCCCGGCCGTCACCGCCGCACTCCTGCTGGTCACCGGCGCGTCCGGGGCCTGGGCAGGACCGGCACCGCTGGAGCCCGAGCCGGGCCGAGGCGGGGCCGGGCTGACCGGCGGCAGCTCCGGCTCCGACGGCGCGTCGGCGTGGGAGATCGCGACTGTCGGCCTCATGAGTGCCGCACTCGCCATCGTCCTGACGCTGCTCGTGACCTACGCCGTCACGCACCGGCGCAGCGCACGTCCTGCGCCCGCGTAGGAGCGGTCGAACGCTCAGTCGATGCGGGCGATGGGCGTGCCCTGGGTGACCGTCGCCTCCTCCCCGACGAGGAGGTGGACGGTCCCGGCGCGTGGCGCCGGGACCTCTGCGGCCACCTTGTCGACCTGCACCTCGGCGAGCAGCTGGTCGGCCTGGACCGACTCCCCGTCACGCACGAACCAGGTGGAGACCACGCCCTCGGCCGAGGGGCTCTCCTTCGACAGGGCAGGGAAGGGGACGTCGGTCATGCCCGGGCCACGCGGTGGACCGCCGCCTCGATGCGGTCCTGCCGCGGGAGCACGGCGTACTCCAGCGGCCGCGAGTAGGGGACCGGGGTGTCCGGGTTCGCCACCCGGGCCACCGGCGCCCGCAGCATGCCCGGGTCGACGTCGGTGACCGTGGCCGCGACCTCGCCGGAGAGCCCGAACGACTGGTAGTCCTCGTCCACGACCACGAGCCGGCCGGTCTTGGCCACGGACTCGAGGATCGCCTCCCGGTCCAGCGGCACCAGGCTGCGCAGGTCGATGACCTCGACGTCGATGCCCTGGCCGAAGAGGGACTCGGCGGCGTCGAGTGCGTGGTGCACCGACAGCGACAGGGTGACCAGGGTGACGTCGCTGCCGGGACGTACGACCTTCGCCTCACCGATCGGCACCGTGTAGGCGCCGTCGGGGACGTCGTCCGTCGCCCGCGGGTTCTTGACCATCCAGGGCAGGCCCATGACCCCCTTGTGGAACATGTAGACGACCGGGTTGTCGTCGCGGATCGCCGAGATCATCAGCCCCTTGGCGTCGTAGGGGTTGCTCGGCACGACGACCTTCATGCCGGGCAGGTGGGCGAAGGTGCCCCACAGGCACTGGGAGTGCTGCGCCGCGTCGGAGTAGCCGCCGCCCACCGCGGTGGTGAGCACCATCGGCACCTTCACGTTGCCGCCGGACTCGAAGTGGATCTTCGCCATGTGGTTGTAGATCTGGTCCAGGCAGACGCCCATGAAGTCGGCGAACATCAGCTCGGCGATCGGGCGCATGCCCTCCACGGCGGCGCCGATCGCAAGGCCGATGAACGCGGTCTCGGAGATGGGTGTGTCGATGACCCGCTCCTTGCCGAACTTCTCCTGCAGCCCGGTGGTGGAGCTGAAGATGCCGCCGTACGGGCCGACGTCCTCGCCGAGGTAGAAGACCAACGGGTCGCGCTCCATCTCGATCTCGATGGCCTCGACCATGGCCTTGGCGGTGGTGAGCCGGTGGCTGCCGCGCGGTGCCGGGACGACCGGCTGCTCGGTGATGGTCATTGTCGTCTCCTCAGGCGAACACGTACGACGTGGCGTCGGCCGGGTCGGGCAACGGGCTGTCCTTGGCGAAGGCGATGGCCTCCTCGACGCGGTCCTGCGACTCCTTCTTCACCTGCGCGACCTTGTCGTCGTCGAGGACACCGGCGTCGCGCAAGGTCTTCTCGTACGTCGGGATGGGGTCGCGGCCGGGGACGTCCGTGAGCTCCGGCCGGTAGCCCTGCGCGTCACCCTCGAAGTGGCCCAGCAGCCGCAGGGTGTGCACCTCGATCAGCGACGGACCCTCGCCGGCCCGGGCCCGGGCGACTGCCCGGCCGGCGGCCTCGTACACCGTCTCGACGGCGTTGTCCTCGACCCGCTCGGCGGGCATGTCGTACGCGGCCCCGCGGACCGCGTTGGACGGAACCGCCGTGGAGGCCGAGCGCGGCACCGAGATGCCCCAGTCGTTGTCCTCGACGACGAAGACCACCGGCAGCTTCCACAGTGCGGCGAGGTTCAGCGACTCGTGGAACGCGCCCTGGTTCGCCGCGCCCTCGCCGGTGACGGCTACCGCGATCCGGTCGGTGCCCTTGTGGCGGAAGGCGAAGGCCTGGCCGAGCGCGGGCGGGTAGCCCTCGGCGATGATGCCGGAGCAGGAGAAGTGCGTGTCCGGGTCGAACAGGTGCATGTGCCCGCCGCGTCCGTGCCCGAGGCCGGTCTCGCGACCGAAGATCTCCGCGGCCATCTTCTTCAGGTCCATGCCGTGGGCGATCGCGAAGTGGTGTGGCCGGTGGGTGGCCGTCACGGCGTCGTCGGTGGTCAGGTGCGCGCAGACCCCTGCGGCCACCGGCTCCTGGCCGGAGGCCAGGTGCATCTCGCCGGGCACCAGCCCCTTGCCGATGTCGAAGCCCGGGCCCTTGTCGGCGTGGTACTCGCGCAGGATGGCCTCCTCGAAGGTGCGCGCGAGAACCATGTCCCGGTAGAGCTTGAGCCGGGTCGCGTCGTCGAGCCCCACGATCTGTGGCGTGTCGTGCGTGGTGGTGGTCATGCCGTACCTCCAGACGCCGGGGGAGTCCTGATCCGACTCTCCGGCGGCCGGGCGGCCCGGGCAATGGCGGGTTGTTCAGATGGTGATAGAGGTCAACCGACGTCGGCGTACGCGATGAGGCGGGCGGCTCGGCGCAGCGCGTCACCGTGGTCGAGGACCCGCCGCACCTGGCGAGCGGGCACGGACACCGCTACCGCGGCCACCATCGACGGCGACGGCACGGCGGCGGCGACGCAGGCCGTGCCGAGGGCGTACTCCTCGCGGTCGAGCGCGTAGTCGCTGCGCCTGTCGAGCTGGCGCAGCAGCACCTGGCGGTCGGTCACCGTGTGCGGCGTGAGGTCGGGCATGTCGTGCTCGCCGAGGTAGTCACGGCGGGCCGCGTCGTCGAGGGCGGACAGCACCGCCTTGCCGAGCGCCGTGGCGTGGGCTGCCTCGTGGAAGCCGACCCACAGGTCGACCCGCGGCGCCGCGGGGCTGTCGACGACGTCGACGAGCCGGATCTCCCCGTCGTCGAGGACGGACAGGTAGGTCGCGGCGGACAGCTCGTCGTGCAGGCCCTGCAGGATCGGGCGCATCCGGGCCACGCGTCCGGCGATGCCGCCGGAGAGGGCGGCGACCTGGTTGCCGAGCACGTAGCCGACTCCCTCGACCCGCTGCAGGTAGCCCTCGTGGACCAGGGTGCGCAGCAGGTGGTACGTCGTGGGCAGCGGCTGCCCGGTGCGCCGCGCCAGGCTCTTGGCGGTCAGTGGGCGGTCGGCCTCGCCGACGGCGTTGAGCAGGTTGAGGGCGCGCTGCACCGACCCGATGAGCGTGGGTCTCGACGTCACTCGGCCCTCCGCGGTCACCGTAGGCCGCGGGCGCCCGAGCGGCAACGGACCTTGGTCATCTGCCGCCCCGGGCTACCAGCGGGAGTGCACGTGCTCCCGGACGTCGCGGTCGTAGACATCGCGCAGCGCATCGAGGGTCGCCTCGTCGAGCGGCTCGAGGTGTGCGGCACCGGCGTTGTCCCGGGCCTGGTCCGCGGTGCGGGCCCCCGGGATGACCGTGCTCACCCCGGGTTGGTCGATGATCCAGCGCAGCGCGAGCTGGGCCGTGGTGGCGCCGGTCGGCGTCAGCCGCGCGACCTTCCGTGCCGCGCGCACGCCGACCTCGAACGGCACGCCGCTGAAGGTCTCGCCGACGTCGAACGACTCGCCCGCCCGGTTGTAGGTGCGGTGGTCGTCGGTGCCGAAGGTCGTCGTCTCGTCGTACTTCCCGGACAGCAGGCCGCTGGCCAGCGGGACGCGGGCGATGATGCCGACGCCGGCCTCCTGCGTGGCGGGCAGCACTCGCTCCAACGGCTTTCGCCGGAAGACGTTCAGGATGATCTGCACCGTCGCCACGTGTGGCCGGGCGATCGCGGTGAGCGCCTCGTCGACCGTCTCGACGGACACGCCGTACGCCGTGACGACCTGCTCCTCGACCAGCGTGTCCAGGGCGTCGAAGACGCGGTCGTCGGAGAAGACCGGGGTCGGGGGGCAGTGCAGCTGCACCAGGTCGACTGTGTCGACCCCGAGGTTGCGCCGGCTGCGGTCCAGCCAGCCACGGAATGCGTCCAGGGTGAACGCCTCGGGGACGTGCGGGTCGGCCCGGCGGCCCATCTTGGTGGCCACGGTGACCCCGGCGTCGGGACGCTCCTTCAGCACCCGGCCGACCAGGGCCTCGCTGCGTCCGTCGCCGTAGACGTC
>DASVBQ010000366.1:0-18022 GCA_036375795.1 Actinomycetes bacterium | reverse complement strand
AGGTAGGCGACGACCCGGTCGACCAGACCCGCGCGCAGGAAGGCACCGGCAAGCGTGGGGCCGCCCTCCAGCAGCACCAGGGTCCGCTCCCTGGCCCAGAGACCCTTCAGCAGCGCGACGAGGTCCACGCCGCCGTCCGGTCCGGCGCCGAGCTCGGCGGCCGTCGCGACCCAGGTGGCGGCGGCGTCGTCACGCACGCGCGCGGTCGCGGGCGTACGGCCGGAGGTGTCGACCACGACCCGCAGCGGCTGCTGCCCGGTGGGAGCGCCGTCCTCGTCGCGGACGGTGAGGTGCGGGTCGTCGGCGAGCACGGTGCCGACGCCCGCGACGATCGTGTCGCACTCAGCGCGCAGCCGGTGGGCGTCGCGGCGTGACTCGGCACTCGAGATCCACCGGCTGGTGCCGTCGGCGGCCGCGACCCGGCCGTCGAGGGTGGACGCGACCTTCCAGACCACGAAGGGCCGGTGCAGGCGTACGGCGGTCAGCCAGCGCTCGTTGGCCCGCTCGGCATCCTCGACCAGGACGCCGCCCTCGACGTCCACCCCTGCGGCGCGCAGCCGGTCGGCACCGCCGCCTGCCAGCGACGTCGGGTCCGGCACGGCGTAGACGACCCGGGCCACCCCGGCCGCGAGCAGCGCATCGGCGCACGGACCGGTCCGGCCGGTGTGGGTGCACGGCTCCAGCGTCACGACGACGGTGCCGCCGCGGGCCCTGGTCCCCGCCGCCGCCAGCGCGACGACCTCGGCGTGCGGGCCTCCGGCCCGCTCGTGCCGGCCCTCGCCGACCACCGTTCCGGCGGCGTCGATGACGACGGCGCCGACGTTGGGGTTGGGCCGGGTGGCCTCACCGCCCGACGCGGACAGCACGACCGCGCGGCGCATCGCCGCCAGCTCGGTCTCGGTTGCCACCCGGACGCTCCCTCACATCGGGCGCTCTCCGGGGAGCCGGCGCCCGATGGCGGGTCGCCGACGGTCGGGTGGTCGCCGCGTCCCCTGAGGGGTCGCCGACCACCCGGCGTGCTGCCTCCCATCCGGACTTTCACCGTCGGTCCCGGAGTTCCACCGGGTCCACCGTTCCTTGGCACCTTGTGGGCGCCTCGGAGCGGGTCGCGGACTGTCACCGCCGGCTCGGAATTTCACCGACCCCGGAGCACGCTTGGCCTGTGCTTCGCACGGGCACCGCCCGTACCCGGCCAGTGTGCCACGACTGCGACACGCGCTGCGCATCCGGCCGGAGCACCGGGCCAGAAGCACTGGATGACCCTAGGCTCGGCAGGAGGTTGCGACATGCTCGTCGCGGACGTCAGACCTGCCGAAGGAGGGCTGCCCATGACCGGCGCGGGTGGCCCTCGCGCGCGGCCGGCGGCCGAGGAGCGGGACCTCGCGCTCGAGGAGTCCTTCCGGTCCGGCAGCGAGGCTGGCCTCGCCGCTGCCTACACCCGCTGGTCGCCGCTGGTCTTCTCGGTCGCGCTGCGCACCCTCGGCGACAGGGACGACGCCGAGGACGTGACCCAGCAGGTGTTCGTCGCGGCCTGGCGGGGGCGGGCCGGCTTCAACCCGGCGTCGGGCAGTCTCCCGGGCTGGCTGCTGGGGATCACCCGCAACAAGGTGGCCGACCGGTGGGCGGCCCGGGAGCGGGATCGCAAGTCCGCCGAAGCCGCGGCGCGTGCCTTCCGCCCCGACCCGGCGGCGTCGCCGGCCGACGCCGTCACGGCCCGGGTGCTGCTCGCCGACGAGCTGTCGCGGTTGGACGAGCCGGCCCGCCGGATCGTCACCCTCGCCTTCTACGACGACCTGACCCACACCCAGATCGCGAGTCTGCTGAGCATGCCCCTGGGCACCGTGAAGAGCCACATCCGGCGGTCTCTCGGCCGCCTCCGGCGCAGGTTGGAGGTGGACGGTGTCAGTGCACAGTGACCCTGACGACCTCGCCCTGCGCGCGCTCGGCGAGGAGGTGGACGTGCAGGTGGAGAGCCACCTCGCCACCTGCGCCCAGTGCCAGCACGAGCTCGAGGCGCTGCGCGCGGTGGTCGTGACGGCCCGCGCCGTGGAGCCCGAGGACTCGCCGATGGCACCACCGCCGGCGGTGTGGGACGCGGTGGTGGCCGAGCTCGGCCTCGGCGCCGGTGCATCGTCCGGTGCCGGTGCGGGCGCGGGTGCCGGTGCGGGCGCGTCGGACGAGCTCGCGCAGCGGCGCAGCCGGAGGTCCCGGCTGGGGCTCGCTGCGCTGACCGCCGCCGCGGTCGTCCTCGGGATCGCCGTCGGCGCGGCGGGCGCCGTGCTGCTCACCGGTGACGACGATGAGGTCCCTGCCACGGTCGTGGCGGAGGCCCAGCTCGCCGCCCTTCCCGAGCACGAGGGCACCGGCGAGGCCAGCGTGCGTGGCGGTGGCGACCAGCGCGTGCTCGAGCTCGACGTCTCCGACCTCTCCAAGGGCTCCGGTTTCTACGAGGTGTGGCTGCTGGACGAGAACGGCGAGCGGCTCGTCTCTCTCGGGCTGCTGGAGGGCACACACGGCACCTTCCCGATCCCGGCGGCGGTCGACGTGGCGGAGTTCCCGGTGGTCGACGTCTCGATCGAGCCCGCTGACGGCGACCCGGCGCACTCCGGGGACAGCGTCGTCCGCGGCGTGCTCAGCAGCTGACCTCCGTCCTCAGAGCGTCACCGGATCCGACGCCGAGCGGTCCGAGATCACGGTGAAACGCCGGCGGGAGCCTGCCGCACGCTGGCGTCGGGACGTTTCACCGTGATTCGGGTACGGCTGGAGCCAGACCCGAGAGGAAGACCGCCGCATCGCGACGGGTCCGCAGCCGGACGATCCGCACATCCGGGCCGAGCGCGGCCAGGGCAGCGTCCAGCCTGGGACGGGCTCGACGAGGGAAGCGCCAGACGTACGCCAGGAAACCGGCGTCCAGCTTGTCGGGGCAGCCCGGCGCGACCTCGACGCCGCGGCGCCGGACGCGGCGGACCAGCACCCGCGCGAGGCAGCGCCAGCGCGGAGTCTCCAGCACCACGACCGTGTCGGCGAGCGGGAGCCGCTCGTCGTACGTGCTCGCGTAGTTGCCGTCGAGGACCCACTCGGACCCGGCCACCAGCCGGCGCTGCACCGCGCGCCAGGCCGCTTCCTCCGGGACCCGCCACCCGGGCTGCCAGAACAGCCGGTCGAGGTCCACGTAGGGCAGGCCGGCCAGGCCGGCGAGCTGGCGCGCGACGTACGTCTTGCCCGCCCCCGCGCAGCCGAGGACGCAGACGCGTTTCAGGGGGCTCCCCACCAGGAGGCCGCGGTCGCCTTCTCCGCCCGCTCGCGCAGCGCCTCGACTGCCGCCGCCGGGTCGTCGGCGCCGTAGACGGCGGAACCGGCGACGAACACGTCTGCGCCGGCCTCGGCGCACCGCTCGATCGTCTCGGCGGCGACTCCCCCGTCCACCTGCAGCCACAGGTCGAGGTCGCGGTCCTTGACCAGCTCGCGGGCGGCCCGGACCTTGGGCAGCACGAGGTCGAGGAACTGCTGGCCGCCGAACCCTGGCTCGACGGTCATGAGCAGCAGCATGTCCAGCTCGGGCAGCAGCTCGGCGTAGGGCTCGACCGGGGTCGCCGGGCGCAACGCCATCCCGGCCCGCACACCCAGCCCGCGCAACGTACGGGCCAGCCGCACCGGCGCGGCGGACGCCTCGACGTGGAACGTGACGCTGCGTGCGCCGGACTCGGCGTAGCCCGGGGCCCAGCGGTCGGCGTCCTCGATCATCAGGTGGACGTCCAGGGGCAGCTCGCTCACCTGCGCCAGCCGCTCGACGACGGGCAGCCCGATCGTCAGGTTGGGGACGAAGTGGTTGTCCATCACGTCCACGTGCACCCAGTCCGCGCGCGGCGCGACGCGGGCGACCTCGCGGGCCAGGTCGGTGTAGTCCGCCGACAGGATGCTCGGGGAGATCTGCACGCCCATGGCGGCGGAGTCTAGTGAGCCGGCGACCGGCGAGCCCGGTGGCGCAGCCGCCGCGTCAGGAGCACGGCTGCGGCGAGCGCGACCAGCTGGCCCCCGAGGACGATCCGGTTGACGTCGACGGCGGGCACCCAGGTCACGGTGCCGTCCTTGATCACGAAGGCGCCGGTCACCCGGCTGGAGAGCCCGACGCCGCCACCGCCGTTGTCCGCATCGTCGCCGCCGAGCCCACCACCACCGACCACCCGGGCCACCGGGACCACCGTGGTCCCGTCCCGCTCGATCGCCTCGCCGAACACGCTGCCCGGACGGATGGCCTGGTGTACCCGGTCGAGCCCTGCCAGCACCTGCATGGCCCCGACGCTATCGCCGGTCACCCCGTCCGGCGCAGCAGCGCGAGGTACATCGCGTCCGTGCCGTGCCGGTGCGGCCAGAGCTGGACATCGGGTCCGGCGCCGAGGTCGGGCACCTCAGGCAGCAGAGGGCGGGCGTCCTCCCGGGCCACGTCGGGTCGGCGGCGCAGGATGTCGGCGACCACGGCTCGCGTCTCGGCCAGGTGCGGCGAACAGGTGACGTACGCGACCACGCCGCCCGGCCGGGTGGCATCCACGGCTCGCCACAAGAGCTCCCTCTGCAGCCCCGCCAGGCCGGGCAGGTCGGACGGCTGGCGGCGCCACCGGGCCTCGGGCCGTCGCCGGAGCGCACCGAGCCCCGTGCACGGCGCGTCGAGCAGGACCCGGTCGAAGGCGTCGTCGGGCCAGGCGGGCACCCGGCCGTCCGCCACCACGACCGTGACATCGGCGTCGGCGGCCTGCCGGACCAGACGGGCACGGTGCGGCGCCACCTCGACCGCGAGCAGCGCGGCACCGCGCTGGCGGGCGGTCGCGCCGAGCAGGGCGGCCTTCCCGCCGGGCCCGGCGCACATGTCCAGCCAGCACCCGTCGCGGCCATCCACCGGTGCCGCGGCGAGGGCGAGCGCGACCAGCTGGCTTCCCTCGTCCTGCACGCCTGCCCGGCCGTCGCGGACCGCCGGCACCGCCGACGGGTCCCCGCCCTCGAGGACTGCGGCGTACGGCGACCAGGCACCGGGCCGGGCACCGGCGGCGAGCAGCTCGTCGACCGTGGCGCGCCCTGGTCGAGCCACCAACGTCACCTCGGGTGGACGGTTGTCCGCGGCGAGCAGCGCCGCGGTCTCGTCCAGGTTGCCGGCCAGGGCGTCCCGGAAGGCCGAGACCACCCAGCGGGGGTGCGAGTGGACCACCGCGAGATGGCCGAGCGGGTCGTCCGCGTAGGGCGGGGCCACCTCGTGCAGCCAGTCCGTCAGCTCGCGACCGCCGACGCGACGCAGGACGGCGTTGACGAACGACGCCCGGCCCTCTCCCAGGACGGCCCGGGCCAGCTCGACGGTCGCCGCGACCGCGGCATGCGGCGGCACCCGCATCGACAGCAGCTGGTGAGCGCCGAGGCGAAGGACGTCGCGGACAGGGGGGTCGACCTGGTCGAGTGGCCGGTCGACGCAGGCAGCGAGGACGGCGTCGTACGTGCCCTGCCCACGCAGGGTCCCGTAGCCCAGCTCCGTGGCGAAGCCCGCGTCGCGACCCCGCAGGCCGCGCTCCCGCAGGAGTGCCGGCAGGGTGAGGTTGGCGTAGGCGTCGCGCTCGTCGACCGCCCGCAGCAGGTCGAACGCGACGCGGCGGGCGGCGTCCGGGTGCGGCCGGCCGCGCCGGGGTGGGCGGCCTCCAGCCGGGCGACGAGGCGGCGGGCTCACGTCCCGACCGTGGCGCCGTCGAGGTCGCGGACCCCGCGGGCCCAGGCGTCGGCGGGCATCGGCCGCTTTCCCGGGGCCCGCACCTCGCCCAGCCGGACCGCCTGCCCGTCCCCGCACCCGACGAGCACCTCACGGCGCCCGGCGCGCACTCGCCCCGGCGGCAGGTCGGTCGCTCCGGCCGGCTCGACCGGCCCCAGGCCGATCCGCAGCTCCCGCCAGGCGGTCCAGGCTCCCGGTGCGGGCGTGCAGGCGCGGACCTGGCGGTCGACGTGGAACGCCGGAGCCGTCCAGTCCACGCGCGCGTCGTCGACCGTCAGCTTGGGGGCGTACGACACGCCGTCGAGGGGCTGCGGCCGCGCTTCCAGCTCACCGCGCTCGAGGCCGTCGAGGGTCGCGACCAGCAGCCCGGCGCCGGCCGCCGCCAGGCGGTCCAGCAGGTCACCGCTGGTGTCCCGGGGCCGCACCTCCTCGGTCATCACGCCGTACACCGGGCCGGTGTCGAGGCCCTCCTCGAGGGCGAAGACGCTCGCGCCGGTCACCTCGTCCCCGTGCAGGATCGCGTGCTGGACCGGGGCGGCGCCCCGCCATGCGGGCAGCAGCGAAAAGTGCAGGTTGACCCATCCGTGCGCCGGGACGGCCAGGGCTGCGGGCGGGACGAGCGCGCCGTAGGCCACGACCGGGCAGCAGTCAGGAGCCAGTTCCTGCAGCCGGTCCAGCAGGTCCGGGTCGGAGACCTTGGCCGGCTTGAGCACTTCGATGCCCGCAGCGGCGGCGCGCTCGGCCACCGGCGACGCGGCGGTGCGCCGACCCCGACCGGTCGGAGCGTCCGGCCGGGTGAGGACCGCGGCCACCTCGTGGTGGGAGTCGAGCAGGGCGTCCAGTGAGGGGACGGCGACCTCGGGGGTGCCGGCGAAGACGAGGCGCATGCAGGGTCGCGACCGGCGCGGCTAGAGCGCGCGGCCGTGCATCGCGTGCGGCGAGAGCTTGACCGGCGGCGCCGTCCCGCCCGCCCACTCGGCCTCGCGGATGGCCTTGAGCGCGAGCTTGCGCTGCTCGCGGTCCAGGCGGTCGATGAACAGGATGCCGTCGAGGTGGTCTGTCTCGTGCTGCACGCACCGGGCGAGCAGCGCGGTGCCCTCAACGGTGACCGGCTCGCCGTGCATGTCCTGGCCCCTGGCCACGGCACCCCACGCCCGCTTCGTCGGGAAGGACAGGCCCGGGAAGGACAGGCAGCCCTCCTCGTCCACGTCCTCCTCGTCGGAGAGGTCGAGCACGGGGTTCACCAGGTGCCCGAGCGTGTCGTCCACGTAGTAGGTGAACACTCGCAGCCCCACGCCGATCTGCGGAGCGGCGAGGCCGACCCCGGGAGCATCGAGCATGGTGTCCTGCAGGTCCTTCACCAGCGTCCGGAGCTCCTTGTCGAAGTCGACGACCGGCTCGGCGGGGGTGCGCAGCACGGGGTCGCCGAAGAGCCGGATGGGCTGGACGGACACGGGTGGCTCCTCGGTCGGGCGGGCGACGGTGCGGTGAACAGTCTACGGAGCCTGACGGCGCCTCTTCCGTAACGGGCGGGTCGTGCGGTCAGATACCTGGGTACCGGACACGATCTGGAGGAATCGCATGACCCGCACCCGACGCGCCTGGGCAGCCTGTTCGCTGCTCGCTGCCGGCGTGACCGCCGCTGCCCTCGTCACCCCGCCTCCGGCGGTTGCCAAACCGAAGGCCAAGCCCACCGTCCGCTTCGCCACGTTCAACGCCTCGCTCAACCGCAGCGCCGCGGGGGCGCTCGCGGCCGACCTCGCCCAGCCGTACGCGGTGGCCCCCACAGCGGCCCGCGAACAGGCCGCCACGGTCGCGGAGATCATCCAGCGGACCCGACCCGACGTCCTGCTGGTCAACGAGTTCGACTTCGACCCGCTGGCGCTCACGCGGTTCCAGGACAACTACCTGTCTGTGTCACACAACGGGTCGGAGCCGATCAACTACCCGTACCGCTACAGCGCGCCCAGCAACACCGGCGTCGCCTCCGGCTTCGACCTGAACAACTTCGGTGGCACGGTCACGACGCCGGGCGCCCCGGGGTACGGCGACGACGCGTTCGGCTTCGGGGCCTTCCCGGGTCAGTTCGGCATGGCGGTTTACTCGAAGTACCCGATCGTCACGGACAAGATCCGCACGTTCCAGATGTTCAAGTGGAAGGACATGCCCGGCGCACTGCTGCCGGACGACCCCGCGACCGCCGCGCCCGCCGACTGGTACTCCCCCGCCGAGCTCGATGTCTTCCGGTTGTCGTCCAAGAGTCACTGGGACCTGCCGATCCGGGTCCGGCACAAGACCGTCCACTTCCTGGTCAGCCACCCGACACCGCCGGTGTTCGACGGGGCCGAGGACCGCAACGGCCGGCGCAACCACGACGAGATCCGGCTCTGGGCCGACTACGTCCGGCCCGGCAAGGCCGGCTACATCTACGACGACGCCGGCAAGCGCGGAGGGCTCAAGCCGGGCTCCCTGTTCGTCATCGCCGGAGACCAGAACAGCGACCCGCTCGACGGCGACAGCGTGCCGGGGTCTGCCCAGCTGCTGCTCGACAACCCGCGCATCAACACCAAGGTGACGCCCTCGTCCGCCGGCGCGGTGGAAGCCGCGACGCTGCAGGGCGGCGCCAACGCCACGCACAAGAGCGACCCGAAGTACGACACCGCCGACTTCTCTGACTCGGCGCCGGGCAACCTCCGGGCCGACTACGTGCTGCCGAGCAAGCCACTGCGGATCAGGGCCTCCGGCGTCTTCTGGCCCCTTACGACCGACCCGCTCTTCCGGCTGACCGGCGCGTTCGATCTCACGCGGCTTGACGACTTCGGCGGCGCCAACGGCTTCCCGAGCTCGGACCACCGGCTGGTCTGGGTGAACGTGCGGGTGCCGTCGCACAAGCTGTGACGAGGTCCCGGGGCGGCGCCGGTAGGACGACGGCGCCGCCCCGGGAGGCTTCCCTCGCCCCGGTCGACGGGGTCAGATGGGTGCATGACCGATCTGGACATCGCCGACCCGCGGGTCGAGCAGTACGCCGTCGAGCACACGACCCCCGAGCCGCCCTGGTTCGCCGCCCTCGCCGAGGACACCCGGGCGCGGACCACCGCGCCCGGGATGATGGTCGGCACCCTGGAGGGTCGCCTGCTGACGGCGCTCGTGGCCATGCTGCAGCCGCGCAGCATCCTCGAGATCGGCACGTTCACGGGGTACAGCGCGCTGTCGATGGCCGAGGCACTCCCGCCCGAGGGCCGGATCGTGACGTGCGACATCAGTGAGCAGCACGTGGCGATCGCCCGACAGCACGTCGCGGCGAGCCCGTACGCCGACCGCATCGAGTTCCGGCTCGGCCCTGCCCTCGCATCGATCGAGACGCTGCCGGGGCCGTTCGACCTGGTGTTCATCGACGCCGACAAGACCGGCTACCTGTCCTACTACGAGGCAACCCTGCCCAAGCTCGCACCGCACGGCGTGATGCTGGTCGACAACGTGCTCTGGAGTGGGCGGCCGCTCGACCCGGCCGTGGACGACGACGACACCCGGGCGATCCGGGAGTTCAACGACCGGCTGGTCGCCGACGAACGGGTCGACGTGGTCATGCTGACGGTGCGTGACGGGCTCAGCCTGGTCCGGCACCGCCGAGCAGCCCCAACCGGCTGAGGTCGTCGCGCAGGGCAGCCGGGTCGGTGAAGTGCACGCCGCGCAGCGCGGCCGCCTCCGCCGCCTCGATGTGGTCCCGCTTGTCGTCGACGAACACCGTCGCCGCGGGCTCCAGGGCGTGCCGCTCGACCAGGATGCGGAAGATCGCCGGGTCGGGCTTGGCGACCCGCTCCTCTCCCGACACGACGATGCCGTCGAAGAGGTCGAGGAAGTCGAACCGCGAGCGCGCGACGGGGAACGTCTCCGCGGACCAGTTGGTCAGCGCGACCAGCCGTACACCGGCGGCGTGCAGCTCTCGCAGCACCGCCACGCTGGCGGCGATCTCGCCGCCGAGCGTCTGCTCGAACCTGGCCGGGTAGGCCTCGATGAGATGCCGGTGGTGGGGATGGGCGGCGGCCAGCGCGGCCACCGCCTCGGCCCAGGTCCGTTGTCCGGCGTCGACGTCGTGGTTCCAGGCGGCGAACCCCACCTCGTCGAGGAACTGCTCGACCGCCGCGTCGCCGTCGAGGAGCCGGCGGTAGAGGTAGCGGGGGTCCCAGTCGATGAGCACGCCGCCGAGGTCGAACACCACCGCCTCGACCCTCACGTGGGGCCCTCGCGGAGTCGTGAGCGCAGCGAGCGAGTTCGTGGGGAGGGGCTCATGCGATGTCCAGCGGGTCGACCTGCACGCGGACCGACCCGGCGTCCTTGTGTGCGCTGCGGACGCCCTCCGAGGCACGCAGGGCGGCGACCAGCCGTCGCGCCGCGGCCCGCGGGGCCCGGACCAGGAACCGCTCGTCGTCACCCGCCGGCACCGGCCCCAGGACCTCTGCCTCCGGCGGCAGGGCGGTCGCCGCGACGAACCGGCGGAGGCTCTGCGGGTCGCCGGTCAGCGACACCATGCAGGAGTGGGGCGGCAGATGCAGGGCAATGCGCTCGTCCAGCTCGCGGTCGGCGAACCCGACTGGGTCCCAGCGAACCAGCGCCTGGACCGCCGGGTGCCCCGCGCCGGCACCGACGACCACCCGCCCGCCGTCGGGTGCGGGGCGAACCAGCGCCGCCGCGGCAGTCCACCGCCGCAGCGCCTCCTCGGCGGCCCGCAGGTCGGGTCGGGAGAGCAGCGCCCAGCCGTCGAGGAGCAGCGCGGCGGCGTAGCCGCCCTCGGCCACCGGCTCCGCCCCCGGCGTCGCGACGACGAGAGCGGGCTCGGGCCCGACGGAGGAGAGCACCGCGACGTCCCCCCCGGAGGAGCGCACCCGGGTCCGGGGGAAGGCGCGTCCCAGCTCCTCGGCGGTCCGGGCGGACCCGACGGCTGTGGCGCGCAGCCTGGTGCCGTCGCAGTGCGGGCACGCCCAGGCCGTCGCGACCACCCCGCACCACCGGCAGGCGGGTGCAGCACCGCCGCCGCGCGCTCCCAGCGGGCCACCGCATGCGGCACAGCGCGCCGGTGACCGGCAGGTGGCGCAGCCCAGCCCGGGCACGTAGCCCGCGCGCGGCACCTGGACCAGGACCGGCCCCTGCTCGAGCGCGCGCGCCGCGGTGCGCCAGGCCAGGGAGGCCAGCCGCGCGGCCCCCGCGTCCTCGGCGACCGAGTCGTCCGCCGTCCGCACTGCGGGCGCGACCCGGCGCACGACCTCGCGCGGAGCGGCCACGGTGTGCGCCCAGCCCGACCGGACCAGCGCGGCGCCCTCGGCGGTCCGCGCCAGCCCGCCCACCACGAGAGCAGCACCCTCGAGGTGGGAGCGCAGCCCGAGCACGGTCCGCACGTGGGGGTAGGGCGCGCGGGGCTCGGCGTGCAGGTCGTCACCGTCGTCCCAGACCACGACCAGCCCCAGGCGGCGCACCGGAGCGAACATGGCCGCCCGGGTGCCGATGACGGCTCCACGTGCTCCGCGGCGGACGTCGAGCCAGCGGCGGTAGCGCTCCGCCGGCCCGGCCTCCGCGGTCAGGACCACGTGGTGACCGGCCCCGACGAGCGCGGTCAGGGCCTCATCGAGACGGTCGACGTCGCGGTGGTCGGGCAGCACGACGAGGGCGCCGCGCCCGGCGGCCAGGGCGGTCGCGACGAGCCGCGACACCTCGCCCGGCCACGTCGGGCCGGGCAGCGCCGTCCACACCGCCCGGGCTGCGGCGCCCTCGTGCACGGCGTCGAGCAGCGCCTGACCGTGGTGGTAGCGCTCCCAGGTGCCGGTGGCCGGGCGCTCGGGCAGCTCGGCCGGGCGGTCGCTCGACCGGGCCTCCGTGCGCGCGTGCCGCGGCGGCACGGCGAGGCGCAGCACGTCGGGGACGGTCCCGGCGTAGTGGTCGGCGACCTCACGGGCGAGGGCCAGGACCTCCGGGGCCAGCACCGGCTCGGCGGAGACGACCTTCTGCAGCTGGGCGAGCCGGCCGGGGTGCTCCGAGGCCGCCGCCCGCTCCACGAGATAGCCGTCGACCAGCCGGCCGGCGAAGCGCACCCGGACCCGCACCCCGGGACGGGCGACCTCGTCGAGCGCGGCGGGAACGACGTAGTCGAACGGGCGGTCGAGGTGGGCGAGCGAGACGTCCACGACGACCCGGGCGACCGGCAGCAAGGCGGCGGGCTCCGGCGCAGCCTTCGGCGGCCGCGCGGCGCGCGCCCGGCGAGCCGTCGAGCGCAGCAGGGCCAGCTGCTCTGGCTGCTCCGCGTCGGTGCCTGCCTCGCTCATGCCCCCATCACAGCAGCCGGCCCGGTCACGCCGGTGGCGGGACGCGACCGGTCAGGCGCCGGCGGCGGAGCGCAGGGCGTCGGCCCGGTCGGTGCGCTCCCAGGTGAAGTCCGGCAGCTCCCGACCGAAGTGGCCGTAGGCCGCGGTCTGGGCGTAGATCGGGCGGAGCAGGTCCAGGTCCCGGATGATCGCGGCCGGCCGGAGGTCGAACACCTCGGCCACGGCCTTCTGGATCGCGTTGTTCGAGACGGTCCCGGTGCCGAAGGTCTCGACGAAGAGACCGACCGGCTTGGCCTTGCCGATCGCGTACGCCACCTGCACCTCGCAGCGCCGGGCGAGCCCGGCCGCGACGACGTTCTTGGCGACCCAGCGCATCGCGTAGGCGGCGGAGCGGTCCACCTTGGACGGATCCTTGCCGGAGAAGGCGCCGCCGCCGTGGCGGGCCATGCCGCCGTACGTGTCGACGATGATCTTCCGGCCGGTCAGTCCGGCGTCGCCCATCGGCCCGCCGATCTCGAAGCGGCCGGTCGGGTTGACCAGCAGCCGGAAGCCGCTCGTGTCGATGTGCACGCCGTCGACCACCGGCTTGACGACCTGCTCGGCGATGTCGGGCTCCAGCATCGACCCGAGCGCGATGTCGGAGGCGTGCTGGCTGGACACCACCACGGTGTCGAGCCGGACGGCCCGGTCGCCGTCGTACTCGATGGTGACCTGCGTCTTGCCGTCCGGGCGAAGGTAGGGCACCGCGCCGTCCTTGCGGACCGCGGTGAGCTGCATGGCGAGCCGGTGCGCCAGCGCGATCGGCAGCGGCATGAGCTCGGGGGTGTCGTCGCAGGCGTAGCCGAACATCAGGCCCTGGTCGCCGGCACCCTGCCGGTCCAGCGGGTCCTCGCTGTGGTCGTGCCGCTCCTCGTAGGCGTCGTCGACGCCTTGGGCGATGTCGGGCGACTGGGCCCCGATCGACACCGACACGCCGCAGGAGTGGCCGTCGAACCCCTTGGCCGAGGAGTCGTAGCCGATCTCGAGCACCCGGTCCCGGACGATCTTGGCGATCTCCGCGTAGCCCTCGGTCGTGACCTCACCGGCGACGTGCACCTGGCCGGTGGTGATGAGCGTCTCGACGGCCACGCGACTCTGCGGGTCCTCGGCGAGCAACGCGTCGAGGATGGAGTCGCTGATCTGGTCCGCGATCTTGTCGGGGTGGCCCTCGGTGACGGACTCGGACGTGAACAGGCGGCGGGACACGGTGCTCCTACGGGTGGGTTACGGCAGCGGGTCGGCGGCCGGCTCTCCGCCGGACGGGCGACCAGTCGAAAAGTCTATCGGCTGTCAGTCGGGAGGCGTCCGAGGCGCGGACAGGCGCGCCGCCACGAGGTCCCACACCCGGTCGGCGAGGGCCTCCTTGGTGCCGAGCGGGACGGCGGTCTCGGTCCCGTCCGCGCCGAGGACCACCGCGGCGTTCTCGCTCCCCTCGAAGCCCGTGGGATGTCCCGCGCCGCCGACCTCGTTCACGACCAGCAGGTCGCAGCCCTTGCGGGCCAGCTTTGCTCGCCCGTGGGCCAGCACGTCCCCCTCGGCGTCGCCTGTCTCGGCGGCGAAGCCGACCACGACCTGACCGGTCCGCAGCCTCGGCTCGGCGGAGAGCTCGGCGAGCACGTCCGGGTTGCGGACGAGCGCGATCTCGGCCGGCTCCCCTGCGCCTTTCTTGATCTTGGCGTGGGAGATGTCGCGCGGGCGGAAGTCCGCGACCGCGGCGGCCATCACGACCGCGTCCGCGTCCGAGGCTGCGGCACGCACGGCATCGCGCAGCTGCTCGGCGGAGACCACCCGGACCACCTTCACGCCGAGCGGGTCGGGAAGCGCGACGTTGGCCGAGACCAGGGTGACCTCCGCCCCCCGCGCCCGGGCGGTCGTGGCGAGCGCATAGCCCTGCCGGCCGGACGAGCGGTTGCCGAGGAAGCGCACCGGGTCCAGGTGCTCGCGGGTTCCTCCGGCGCTGACGACGACGTGACGGCCGGTCAGGTCCCGGGCCGAGTCGTCGCCGGCGGCCGCAAGCAGCCGGGTCGCGACCTCGAAGATCTCGGCCGGCTCGGGCAGGCGCCCCGGGCCGGTGTCGGCCCCGGTCAGCCGACCGGAGGCGGGGTCGAGGACGTGGACGCCGCGCCGCCGCAGGGTGGCCACGTTCTCCTGGGTGGCCGGGTGCAGCCACATCTCGGTGTGCATGGCCGGCACCATCAGCACGGGGCAGCGCGCGGTGAGCAGCGTGTTGGTGAGCAGGTCGTCGGCCAGGCCGTGGGCCGCGCGGGCAAGCAGGTCGGCGGTCGCGGGGGCGACGACGACCAGGTCGGCCTGCTGACCGATCCGGACGTGGGGGACGTCCTCGACGTCGTCCCAGACCTCGCTGGAGACGGGGTGCCCGGACAGCGCTGCCCAGGTGGGCGCGCCGACGAACTCGAGCGCGGCGCGGGTGGGGACGACGCGTACGTCGTGGCCGGACTCGGTCAGCAGCCGCAGCAGGGCAGCGACCTTGTACGCGGCGATGCCGCCCCCGACACCGAGGACCACCCGGGCCGGGCCGGTTCGGGAGACGCCCACGGCGCGAACCCCCTCGGGCGGTGCGGCGGCCAGGCCCGGCTAGGCCTGGTCGACCTTCTCGACGGTCAGCAGGCCGGCGTTGATCTCGCGCATGGCGATGGACAGCGGCTTCTCGTGCACGTGGGTCTCGACCAGCGGGCCGACGTACTCGAGCAGGCCCTCGCCGAGCTGGGAGTAGTAGGCGTTGATCTGACGGGCGCGCTTGGCCGCGTAGATGACCAGGCTGTACTTCGAGTCGGTCGCTGCGAGCAGCTCGTCGATCGGGGGGTTGGTGATGCCCTCAGGCGCGGCGACAGTGCCGGACACGGGTGACCTTCCGGTTGGGAGTGACGTCGGTCCGCGGTGACGGCCTGAACTGGCGCGGGCAGAACGTCACGGGGACCGGGTCAAGGCTAGCAGGCTGTCGACCACGTCTTGGACGCTCGTGTTGACCAGTGTCACGTCGAACTCCTGCTCCGCCGCCAGCTCCTCGCGCGCGGTGGCCAGCCGCCGCTCCACCACGTCGGGCGGCTCGGTGCCGCGCCCGGTGAGCCGGCGCACCAGCTCGTCCCAGCTCGGCGGGGCCAGGAACACCAGGCGGGCCTCGGGCATCGCGGCCCGGACCTGGCGCGCCCCTTGCAAGTCGATCTCCAGGACGACCGGGCGGCCCTGCGCCAGGTGGTCGAGCACCGGCTGTCGCGGGGTGCCGTAGAGGTTGCCCGCGAACTCCGCCCACTCGAGGAAGCCACCCTCGGCGACGAGCTGCTCGAACCGCTCGCGCGTCACGAACCGGTAGTGGACACCGTCGGTCTCCCCCGGCCGCGGGAACCGCGTCGTCGCCGACACCGACAACCACACCTCGGGATGGTGTGCGCGCAGCTCGCGCACCACCGTGCTCTTGCCCACGCCGGACGGTCCGGAGAGGACGATCAGCCGCGTCCCCGACGAGGGGGCGTCGGAGGTCACGCGGCGCCCCGGCGAGGTCGTCGTGCCGCTCAGGCGGTGCCGCCGAACTCCCGCTCGAGCGCGGCCATCTGCTGCGCGCCCAGGCCGCGCACGCGACGGCTCTCGGAGATGCCGATCTCCTCCATGATCTTGCGCGCCCGCACCTTGCCGACACCGGGGAGGGACTCGAGGACGGCGGCGACCTTCATCTTCCCGACGATGTCGTTGCCGCCCTCACGACTGCCCTCCTTGAGCACCTCGATCAGCGAAGCGCCCGAGTGCTTGAGGCGGTTCTTCACCGCGGCCCGCTCCCGTCGTGCGATCGCAGCCTTCTCGAGGGCCGCAGCTCTCTGCTCGGGGGTCAACGGGGGCAGTGCCACGTGCAGTCACCTCGGTGCGGGAGAAGGGCGGACGAGACTGTGCAGGAACCTAGCGACATCAACGGCTTACGGGCAATCCAGGTCACGGCCATGAAGACAAGTTGGGCCGATCATCCGATGCCGGCATCAACTACCCGGCTCGTCAGGTCCTTACCCAGGCAGATCGGACAACTCGCGCGCCAGTTCGCGGGCGGCAGCGGCGACGTCGACGGCACCGGTGATCGGACGTCCGACCACGATCAGGTCGGCGCCGTCGGCGAGGGCCTGCCGAGGAGTGGCGACGCGGGCCTGGTCACCGGTCACGGCGCCGGCCGGGCGCACCCCGGGCGTGACGAGGACGACGTCCGGCCCGACCTCACGGCGTACGTCGGCCACCTCGAGCGGCGAGCAGACCAGCGCCCGCGCCCCGGCCTCGACCGCCAGCACCGCGAGCCGACGTACGACGTCGCGCGCCGAGCCGGTCATGCCGAGCCGGGTCAGGTCGGCATCGGACAGCGAGGTGAGAACGGTCACGCCGACGACCCTGGTGGCGGGCAGCGCGTCGACTGCCGCGCGCACCATGTCGTGGCCGCCACTCGCGTGGACGGTGAGGTAGTCGGGCGCGAGGTCGGCCACCGACCGGGCCGCGCCGGCGACCGTGTTGGGGATGTCGTGCAGCTTGAGGTCGAGGAAGACGTCCCGCCCGCCGCTCGCCTCCCGAGCCTTCACGACGGCGTCGGCCCCGTGCCGTAGGAAGAGCTCGAGGCCCACCTTCACCGTGCTCACGTACGGCCCGGCGTCGGCCGCCCACCGGGCTGCCGTCTCGATGTCGTCGGCGTCGAGTGCCACGGCGACGGGCGCGGGGGTCATCTGTCCTCCGGGGGACGGTGGGCGTGGCCGACGGCGTCGGCGAGGCTGACGAAGCCGCGCTCGGTGAGGGCCTGGGCGAGCTCGCGCAGCACCCGGACCGGGGCGGACGGGTCGCCGAAGACGGCGGTGCCCACCGACACCGCGGACGCCCCGGCCAGCACCAGCTCGAACGCGTCCAAGCCGGACCGCACGCCGCCCATGCCGACGAGCGGCACGTGCGGCAGCGCGGCGTGCACCTGCCAGATGCAGCGCACGGCGACCGGCTTGACCGCGGGCCCGGACAGCCCACCCGTCACCCCCGCCAGCACCGGGCGCATCGTGTCGAGGTCGAGCGCCATGCCCAACAGGGTGTTGATCAACGACAGCCCGTCGGCACCTGCGTCGACGCACGCGCGGGCGATCGCGACGATGTCGGTCACGTCGGGCGACAGCTTGGCGAGGACGGGGACGGACGGCGCCGTGTGCCGGCGTACCGCCCCGACGACCTCGCTGGACGCCCCGGGGTCGCAGGCGAACACGAGACCGCGGTCGGCGACGTTGGGGCACGAGATGTTGACCTCGATCGCCGCCAGGCCGGGTGCACCGCGCAGCCGACGGGCCAGCTCGGCGTACTCCTCGACGCTGCTGCCCGCGATGGAGACCACCGCACGGGCGCCCTGCTCGTGCAGCCAGGGCAGGTCCTGCTCGAGGAACGCGTCGATCCCCGGGCCTTGCAGGCCGATCGAGTTGAGCATCCCGCTGGGGGTCTCGGCCATCCGCGGCGTCGGCCGGCCGGACCGCGGCTGCAACATGATCGACTTCGTGACGACGGCCCCGAGCCGGCTGACGTCGAAGAACTGGCCCAGCTCCCGACCGGCGGCCGCGCACCCCGAAGCGGTCAGCACCGGGTTGGGCAGGGTCAGCCCGGCGAGCGTCGTCGACATGTCGCACTCGGGCTCGACGGCCCGCGGCGCCGCGACGGTTCGCACGGTGAAGCTCATCGGTCACCTCCCATCAGTGGCCTGCCCCGGCCGGCGCGCCCACCGCGTCCGCGGGCACGGTGCCGACCGCGTCCCAGCGGACCCGGTCGCCGGGGAGCACCGGTCCCTCGACGCACGAGCGGACCATCCGGGTCAGCCCGTCCTCCCCCACGACGGGCAGCACGCACGTCATGCAGACCCCGATCCCGCAGGCCATCGACTCCTCGACCGCGCACTGGGCCGGTACGCCGTGCC
>DASVBQ010000355.1:0-2199 GCA_036375795.1 Actinomycetes bacterium | reverse complement strand
CTTGAGGCCGCGGCGGACGATCTCGTGGTCGTCGAGGAGGAAGACCCGGATCGGCGGTAAGGCGCTGCCCTGCTCAGTCATGGGTCCTGTCTACCCTGCCGAGGACACGGACGCACGTGGAACCGCCGCCCGTACGACCGGCTGGGTGATGAGAACCCGCACCAGATCCGTCCCGGTGACCACGCCGACGACGTGCCCGTCGACGCCCACGACGGGCAGAGCGTTGACGTCTCGCTCGATCATCAGCCGGGCCGCGTCCTGCACGAGGGTGTCCCTGGACACCGCGACGGCCCGCTGGGGAATGGATCGCACGAGCTGCCCCACCGTCGCCCGGTGCAGGCCGAGAGCGTCCCGCGCCCACTCGGCGACGACCGAGCGGTCCTCGAGGATGCCGATGACGACGTCGGAGTCGTCGAGCACGACCAGGTGACGCAGGCCGGTCGCCAGGAAGCGGTCCATGGCCCGCCACAGGGAGTCGTGGGTGCGCACCACCACCGGCGGTGTGGACATGACGTCGCCGACGACCGGAGAGGTGTCCTGCATGCCTTGACCGTACGGACGGGCGGCGCCGCGCGGACCGGCCGACGGTCCGGGACTGCGGGGACCAAAGTCCCCGATCACCGAGGCGCCGTCCCCTGTGCCGCGCCCCTTCCCGGGTCTGTGCTGACAGGAGGAGAATTTCGGCGAGGAGGCCACAATGGAGAGGACCATCGTCGTTGGGTACGACGGCTCTGTCGGCTCGGACGTCGCGCTGGACTGGGCCGGCGACCTTGCTGGCCGTCGGCACATGGCGCTGCGCATCCTGCGCGCCTTCGAGCCGTCGATGTACGACACGGGGCTGGGCGGTGGCTACCAGGCCGGCGAGGTCGGCGGGCTGCGCGCGGCGGCGGAGGCCCAGCTGACCCAGGCGCGGGACCGGACTCGCAAGGAGCACCCCGGCATGGACGTGACCGCGGCGATGGAGGACGACACTCCGGAGCACCTGCTGGTCGAGGCGTCCCGTGCGGCCGACACGGTCGTGCTCGGGTCCCGTGGTGCCAGCGGCTTCTCCACGCTCGTCGCCGGCTCGACGACGATGCACGTCGCCTCGCACGCTGCGTGCACCGTGGTCGCGGTCCCGAACCAGGAGCCCGACGTACACGCCCGCGGCGTCGTGGTCGGTGCCGACGGTTCGGAGCTCTCCGAAGCCGCGATCGACTACGCCTTCCGCGAGGCCAGCGACCTCGGCGTCCCGCTCACCGCCGTCCACGCCTGGCTGGACCCGGTGACGTCGTCGGTGCTCGGGTCGGCCCTGCCGTTGATGCACGACCCCGTCGCCTACGCGAAGGACCAGGAGATCCTGCTCGCCGAGTCGCTCGCCGGCTGGGCGGAGAAGTACCCCGACGTCGAGGTGAAGCGTCGGGTCGTGCACGGCCACCCGGTCTCCTCGCTGGTGCACGAGGCGATCGGTGCCCAGCTGCTCGTGGTCGGCTGCCGGGGCCGGGGCGCGGTCCGCAGCATCCTGCTCGGGTCGGTGAGCCACGGCGTGCTGCACCTGAGCAGCTGCCCCGTGGCTGTCGTACACGCACACGCCTGAGCGGCGGACCCACGCTCGGGTGAGGAGCGACGTCAGCCGAGCGGGGCGCACCAGCGCACGAGCGTGCCCCCCTCGGGACGGCGGGTGACCTCGCAGCTGCCGCCGAGCGACTCTGCCCGCTCGTGCATGTTGCGGATGCCGCTGATGCCGACCTCGTCGTCGATGCCTCGGCCGTCGTCGGCCACGGTGAGCACGACCTCGGTCCCGACCTGCAGGAGCACGTCGACCGAGGAGGCCTTGGCATGCCGAGCCGCGTTCGAGAGCGACTCGCGCAGGACGGCGAGCAGGTGCGGGCGGGTCTCGTCCGGGACGGCGCTGTCGACGGGGCCTTCCGTCACGAAGGTCGGGCGGTAGCCCAGGACGACTGACTGCTCCTCGACGACCCGCCCGAGCTCGGTCCGCAGGTCGATCAGCGACCCACGTCCGCTGCCCAGCTGGAAGATGCTCCGGCGGATCTCCTTGATCGTCACGTCGATGTCGTCGACGGCCGAGGTGATGCGGGCCGTCACCTCGGGCCGGGCGGCCAGGCGCGCGGCGTTCTCCAAGGTCAGGCCGATCGCGAAGAGCCGCTGGATGACCAGGTCGTGCAGGTCGCGGCCGATCCGGTCCCGGTCCTCGAAGAC
>DASVBQ010000346.1:0-3802 GCA_036375795.1 Actinomycetes bacterium | reverse complement strand
CTCGACCAGCGTCTTGCCGGCGGACGCCATGGCGTCGCGCGGCTGCATCGAGCGCTTCGTCTCGACGTCGACGATGAGCTTGTCGAAGTCGGTGCGCTGCTCGACACGGGTGGCCTCGACCTTGTAGGTCACCTTGAGCACCGGGGAGTAGATCGAGTCGACCGGGATGCGCCCGATCTCCTGGCCGACCTGCTTGTTCTGCACGGCGGAGACGTAGCCGCGGCCGCGCTCGACGGTGAGCTCCATCTCGAGCTTGCCCTTGCCGTTGAGCGTGGCGATGTGCAGGTCGGGGTTGTGCACCTCGACGCCCGCGGGCGGCGCGATGTCGGCGGCGGTGACCGCGCCGGGGCCCTGCTTGCGCAGGTACATCACGACCGGCTCGTCCACCTCGGAGCTCACGACGAGCCCCTTGATGTTCAGGATGATCTCGGTGAGGTCCTCCTTGACCCCCGGCACGGTGGTGAACTCGTGCAGGACGCCGTCAACGCGGATGCTCGTGACCGAGGCACCCGGGATGGAGGAGAGCAGGGTCCGGCGCAGGGAGTTGCCGAGCGTGTAGCCGAAACCGGGCTCGAGCGGCTCGATGACGAACCGTGAGCGGTAGTCGTCGACGACCTCTTCGGAGAGGGTGGGGCGCTGTGCGATCAGCACGTCAGATGTCCTTCCCGCAGGCGTCCGCCATATGACGCCTCGCGATTCCGTGCACCCAGGGGCGGCATCGGTCCGCCACCCCTGGGGTCCTTCGGGGTGCTACTTCGAGTAGAGCTCGACGATGAGCTGCTCCTGGACCGGCGTGTCGATGACCTGCCTGGCCGGGAGGGAGTGCACGAGGATGCGCATCCGGTTGGGGATGACCTCCAGCCACGCCGGGACGGGACGCTCCCCGGCCTCGGCGCGGGCCACGATGAACGGCGTGAGCTCGAGCGAGCTCTCCCGCACCTCGACGATGTCGTTCTCCGTGACACGGTACGACGGGATGTCGACCTTGCCGCCGTTCACCGTGATGTGGCCGTGGCGCACCAGCTGGCGGGCCATGTCGCGCGACTTGGCGAAGCCGGCACGGTAGACGACGTTGTCGAGACGGCTCTCGAGGATGCGCAGCAGGTTCTCGCCCGTCTTGCCCTGCCTGCGGTTCGCCTCGTCGTAGTAGCCGCGGAACTGCTTCTCGAGGACGCCGTAGATGCGCGCGCACTTCTGCTTCTCACGCATCTGCAGGAGGTACTCGCTGTCCTTCGTGCGACCGCGACCGTGCTCACCCGGCGGGTAGGGACGGATCTCGATCGGGCACTTCGGCGACTCGCACTTCGCGCCCTTGAGGAACAGCTTCATCTTCTCGCGGCGGCAACGCTTGCAGTCCGCTCCGGTGTAACGCGCCATTCTTCCTTCTCCTCCCGTCAGACCCGGCGCCGCTTGGGAGGGCGGCAGCCGTTGTGGGGGACGGGGGTGACGTCCTGGATGGTCCCGACCTCGAGGCCGGCCGCCTGCAGCGACCGGATCGCGGTCTCGCGGCCCGAGCCCGGGCCCTTCACGAACACGTCGACCTTGCGCATGCCGTGCTCCTGCGCGCGACGGGCCGCGTTCTCGGCGGCCATCTGCGCGGCGAACGGCGTCGACTTGCGCGAGCCCTTGAAGCCCACGTGGCCGGCCGACGCCCACGAGATCACGTTGCCCATGGGGTCGGTGATCGAGACGATCGTGTTGTTGAACGTGCTCTTGATGTGAGCGTGGCCGTGGGCCACGTTCTTCTTCTCCTTGCGGCGCACCTTCTTGGCGCCCGCGCCCTGACGGCTCTTCGGAGGCATTGGCTTTCAGATCTCCTGGTGGCTGGTTCGAGTCTGCCGGGATGAGGCCGGGAGTCCGCTACGACTGAGCAGTTGCTCGGCCCGACGTACGGACTTACTTCTTGCCGACCTTCTTCTTGCCGGCGATCGCCTTGCGCGGGCCCTTGCGGGTGCGGGCGTTGGTGTGCGTGCGCTGGCCACGGACCGGGAGGCCACGGCGGTGCCGCAGTCCCTCGTAGCAGCCGATCTCGACCTTGCGCCGGATGTCGGCCTGCACCTCGCGGCGCAGGTCACCCTCGATCCGGTAGGTGGCCTCGATCCAGTCGCGCAGCTTGATGAGGTCGTCGTCGCCCAGGTCGCGGACGCGGATGTCTCCGCTGACGCCGGTCTGGGCGAGGGTCTCGGCGGCGCGGCTGCGACCGACGCCGTAGATGTAGGTCAGGGCGATCTCCACGCGCTTCTCGCGCGGGAGGTCGACGCCGACGAGGCGTGCCATCGGGCGGTTCTCCTTCGTGTCACCAGGTCGTGCCCGCCGCTCCCCCACCCCGCCCGGGGTGGATGGCCCCGGCCTGGTCCGGGGGTGACCCGCCGTCCTCTCGCGAGAGAGGTACGTCGGGGCGCGGCGCGCTTGGTCGTCGGTCGGTCTCGAAGCTCTGGACCGGGCCTCAGCCCTGGCGCTGCTTGTGACGTGCGTTGTCGCAGATCACCATGACCCGCCCGTGACGGCGGATCACCTTGCACTTGTCGCAGATCTTCTTGACGCTCGGCTTGACCTTCATCGGGTGTGTTCTCAGCCTTTGTCAGCTCGGTCGTCGAGAGTCGGTCACTGGTAGTGGTAGACGATCACTTGTAGCGGTAGACGATGCGTCCGCGGTTGAGGTCGTACGGGCTGAGCTCCACCACCACGCGGTCCTCGGGGAGGATCCGGATGTAGTGCTGGCGCATCTTCCCGCTGATGTGCGCGAGGACCTTGTGCCCGTTGGTCAGCTCCACGCGGAAGAACGCGTTCGGCAGTGCTTCGACCACGGTGCCTTCGATCTCGATGACCCCGTCCTTCTTCGGCATGTCCTCCGCAATCTCGTCCGTTGACAGGTCAGGCGCCCGGCATGGTGCGTTCCGGACAGGTCGTGCAGGGTGTCGGCTCACTCGTGACGTGGTCACCCATGCCGAACCAGCCGCGGGGCATGCGTGACGAGGCTCGTGAGCCAGCGAGGAAGTCTACGACACGCCCGGCCGAATCGTGAAACCGGTCGCCGGGCCCGCGCGGGCCCGCTCACCGCCGGCCGGGAGCGAAGAGCGTCCGGGCGAGCAGCACGGCGCCCCACGGCCCGGCCACCCACACCGGCCAGAAGTAGACCCACTCCTGGGTGGACAGGCTCACGACCGCCCAGACCGCCACGTTGATCAGCACAGCGGTGGTCCAGACCGCCCACGCGGCCCGGAGTCCGCGGGAACCGTCGTCCCGGCGGGCCGGTGCGGCCTCGTCCCCGCTGCGCGGCCGGGCGGGCACCGCTGCCGTGGTGGGGAGGGGCAGGTCGTGAGTCAAGGGCACCAGGTCACCGTGCGTGCGCGCTGTGTACACGGCGTCGAGGCGCTCGGTGAACTCCTCGACGGTGAGCCGGCCCTCGGCGTGGGCCTCCCGCAGCCGCTCGGCCACCTGCTCACGCTCGGCGTCCGACGCCCGCACGAACGGGTCGACGGGCTCGCCAGTCACGGTCGCCAGCCTAGCGGGGGCCCCACCCGGTCCCACGCAAAATCATTCGCTGCCGGACACCCTGGCCGTGCGGCGTGTCGGGGGTCGCTCAGGAGCTCTCGATCTTCGGAGCCGGCCTCAGCCGGCGGCGGCCACGCCGAGGTCGCCCAGCCGCGACTGGCCGCCGTCGAGGGCCGTGAGCACCCACGGGCCGTCGTCGGTGAGCGTGAACGTGTGCTCGAAGTGGGCCGCGACGTTCCCGTCGGTGGTCGAGACCGTCCAGTGGTCGTCCAGCTCGCGGGTGTGGCGGCTGCCCAGGGTCAGCATC
>DASVBQ010000112.1:0-18956 GCA_036375795.1 Actinomycetes bacterium | reverse complement strand
CGAGTGCGAGCTCCTTGCCGAGGGCCGCCAGGGAGGCCGGCTCGCGGTTCAGCGCGCGTACGACGTCGAGGGCGTTGACGTTGCCCGAGCCCTCCCAGATCGAGTTGAGCGGGGCCTCGCGGTAGAGCCGGGCCAGGCCGTTCTCCTCGACGTAGCCGTTGCCGCCCAGGCACTCCAGCGCCTCGCCGACCAGCACTGGGGTGCGCTTGCAGACCCAGTACTTCCCCACGGCGACGGCCAGCCGCCGCAGGTCGCGCTCGCCGGAGTCGAAGGCCGCGGCAAGCCGCATCGCGAGCGCAGTGGCCGCCTCGGACTCGACGGCCAGGTCCGCCAGCACGGCCCGCATCAGCGGCTTGTCGGCCAGCGGCCCGCCGAACGCCGACCGGTGCCGGGCGTGGTGGGTGGCCTGCGCGACCGCCTGGCGCATCAGGGCGGTGGACCCGAGCACGCAGTCGAGCCGGGTGGCCGACACCATCTCGATGATGGTGGCGACGCCGCGCCCCTCCTCGCCTAGCCGGCGCGCCCAGGTGCGGTCGAGCTCGATCTCCGCGGACGCGTTGGACCGGTTGCCGAGCTTGTCCTTGAGCCGCTGGATGCGGAACACGTTGCGTGTCCCGTCCGGCAGCACGCGCGGGACGACGAAGCAGGTGAGTCCGCCCGGGGCCTGCGCGAGCAGGAGGAACACGTCGCACATCGGGGCCGAGCAGAACCACTTGTGACCGGTGAGTGCGTACTCGCCGTCCGCCGCGAGGGGGTCCGCCCGGGTGGTGTTGGCTCTTACGTCGGAGCCGCCCTGCTTCTCGGTCATCCCCATGCCGGCCAGCAGCCCCGACTTCGCCGAGGCGGGCCGCAGCCCGAACTCGTACGAGCGCGCGGTGAGCCCGGGCTCCCAGTCGGCCGCCACCGCGGGGTCGACCCGCAACGCGGGCACCGCGGCGTACGTCATCGAGACCGGGCAGCCATGGCCGGCCTCCACCTGCGACCACACCACGAAGCCCGCCGCCCGGCGCAGGTGCGCGTGCTTCGGCGCCTGGGCAGACCAAGGAGCACCGTGCAGCCCGGCGTCGACCGCGACCCGCATCAGCTCGTGCCAGGCCGGGTGGAAGTCCACCTCGTCGACCCGGTGGCCGTAGCGGTCGTGCGTGCGCAGCACCGGCGGGTGCGCGTTGGCGTCGACGCCCCAGCGCTGGGCCTGCTCGGAGCCGGCCAGCCGGCCCAGGAAGGCGAGGTCCGAGACGGTCGACTCCCCGGCGTACGTCCGCACGGCCTCGACGAGCGCGAGGTCCGCGCCGAGCACGTCGTAGCCGACGAGCGGGGGCGGTTGGTTCGTGACCTCATGGGTGGGAGCGCTCACGTGGCCTACCGTATTGCTGTGGCGGCGGAGGGCGTGAGGGGCGAGGAGTCGGGGCTGTCGCCCGCCGCCCGCAGTCGCGGCATCCTGTGGCGCCTCACCAAGGAGACCACCGCGGTGTGCTTCCGCTACCGGGTGACCGGGTTGGCGGCGGAGGCAGGCTTCTTCGCGCTGCTGTCCCTGCCGCCGCTGATCCTGGGGCTGGTCGGCTCGATCGGCTACCTCGGCAACTGGGTCGGCCAGGACGTCGTCAAGGAGGTGCAGGACCGCATCCTCGACGGGGCGGAGCGCGTCCTGACCTCGGACGTGGTCAACGACGTCATCCAGAAGACCTTGCGCGACGTGTTCGAGGACGGCCGGTTCGACCTTATTTCGATCGGTTTCCTCATTGCCCTGTGGTCCGGCTCGCGGGCGCTGAACGTGTTCATCGACACCTGCTCGATCATGTACGGCCTCGGCGGGAAGCGTGGCATCATCCGCACCCGCGCGCTCTCGTTCAGCCTCTACATCGTGGCCGTGGTGGTCGGGTCCGTGGTGATCCCCCTGGTGCTGGCCGGGCCCACCTTGCTGGGGCGGGTCCTTCCGGAGCAGGTCGGGTTCCTCTACTCGCTGTACTGGCCGGTGGCGTCTCTGCTCACGGTGGTGTCGCTGACGTCGCTGTACCACATCAGCGTCCCAGTGCGGACGCCGTGGATCCGTGACCTGCCCGGCGCGCTGTTGACTCTGGCGATCTGGTTCGTCGGCAGCTTCATCGTGCGCTGGATCATCTCGATCTCGGTCGGCGGAGCCTCGATCTACGGCCCGCTCGCGACGCCGATCGTGCTGCTCATCTGGCTCTACGTCGTCTCGATCGCGGTCCTCATCGGCGCCGCGCTGAACGCGGCCGTCGAGAAGGAGTGGCCGCGCCGGGAGTTCACCGAGGCCCGCGCGTCGCGTCGACCCGCTTCGTCCGGGGCCAAGCCGCAGCCGGGCATGGAGACCGGCGAGCTCGAGCTGCCGCCGAACCGGACGCCCGGGGCCCAGCTGGGGACACCCGAGCGAAATCCGCTCGCGCCCACCAGCAAGCGCCGCTAGCGTCTGTGCCGCACCACGGTCCCGACCGCACCGCACACCAAGGAGGAAGCCATGCCTGTCGTTGCTGTCGCACGCCTCCTCCCCGGTGCCCCGCCGCTGACCTGAACCCGCAGGGCACCTTCCACCTCCTGAAGGGCCCCAGCGTTGAACGACCTCGCCTCCACCTCCATCGATCTGCCGTCCCTCGGCTGGGACGACGTACGCACCGCCGACTTCCACCCCTACGCCGCCGAGCACGTGCCGGCGCGCGTGAGCCGCGTCGACCGCGGCGCCTGCGACGCCATCGGCGCCGATGGCCCGCTGCGCCTCACCTTCTCTGGGTCGCTGCTTGCCGCAGGCGCCGCAGACCCGGTCAGCGCGCCGTGCGTCGGCGACTGGGTCGCCGCCCGGACCTGGGCTGACGGCCGGGTGACCGCCGAGGCGGTCCTGCCGCGGCGTACCGCCTTCGTCCGAGCCACGGTGAGCCCCGGCGTCTCTCACGGCCAGGTGCTCGCCACCAACGTCGACCTCGCCGTGGTCGTGGAGGGGCTGCACCCCGAGCCCGATGTGGGTCGGATCGAGCGCTTCCTCGCGCTGGGGTGGGAGAGCGGCGCGACACCGCTGGTCGTCCTGACGAAGGCGGACCTGGTCCCGGACGCGACCGATGTGCAGGCCGACGTGGCGGCCGCCTCGCCGGGGGTCGACGTCCTCACGGTGAGCGCCGAGTCGGGCGAGGGGATGGCCGACCTGCGCACGTACGTCATGGCGGGCCGGACCCTGGCGCTGCTCGGCCCGTCCGGGGCCGGCAAGTCGACCCTGACGAACGCTCTCTCGGGCGCCACCGTGATGGCGACCCGGGCGCTACGAGCCGACGGCAAGGGGCGGCACACCACGGCCCACCGCGAGCTCGTCCTGCTGCCCGCCGGCGGCCTGGTCATCGACACCCCCGGCCTGCGCAGCGTCGGGCTCACCGACGTCAGCGAGTCGCTCGACGTGGTGTTCGCCGAGGTCGAGGAGCTGGCCGCGCACTGCCGGTTCGGCGACTGCGCGCACGAGACCGAGCCGGGTTGCGCGGTCCGGGAGGCGCTGGAGTCGGGCGAGCTGCCCGAGCGACGGTGGGAGAGCTACCTCAAGCTGCAGCGCGAGGCCCGCTGGATGGCCATGCGCCACGACGCGCGGCTGCGGGCCGAGGAGCGGGCCCGGTGGAAGCGGATCACCAAGGAGTACCGATCGCGCATCCGCGACTGAGTCAGGTCAGGGATCCGGTGTCGTTCCAGTGCTCGAGGGTCGGTGTCTCCCGCTCCCAGCCGAGCACCGACACGGATGCGGTCGACAGCTCGAGGTGGGCGCCCGTCCCCACCTCCAGCCCGAGCCAGCGGGCGCCGAGGACCCGGCAGAAGTGCCCGTGCGAGAAGGCCAGCACCGGGCCGTGCGCCGCGCGCACCTCCGCGACGACGCGGTCGGCGCGCCGGCGGACGTCCTCGGCGGTCTCGCCGCCCTGCGGCCCGTGGCTCCACACCGTCCAGCCCGGTCGCTCCTCCCGGATCTCGGCGGTGGTCCGGCCCTCGTCCTCGCCGTAGTCCCACTCCCGCAGGTCGTCGAGGACCGCCGCGTCGCCGAAGCCGGCGAGCGCGGCCGTCCGCCGGGCCCGTAGTCGCGGGCTGGCCAGCACCCGCACGAAGCCGTTCCCCGACAGGCGGCCGGCCAGGCGCTCGGCGGCGGTCACTCCGGCAAGCGTCAGGTCCAGGTCGGTCCGGCTGGTGTGCCGATGGGCAGCGCTCCACTCGGTCTCGCCGTGCCGCACCAGCCACAGCCTGCTCTCCGGCAGGGCCGCCGCCTCGTGGTTCGACACGCGCGCCACGCTAGCGGGGCTGGACTAGGAATGACGCCATGGGCGAGCACCAGGTCGACGCGGTCGTCATCGGGATGGGTCCGGGCGGGGAGGAGGTGGCCGGCCGGCTGGCCGAGGCAGGGCTCTCCGTGGTGGGCGTGGAGCGCGAGCTGGTCGGCGGCGAGTGCCCGTACTGGGCCTGCGTGCCCAGCAAGATGATGATCCGCGGTTCGACCCTGGTAGCCGAGGCGCGGCGGATGGGGGAGTACGCCGGGTCGTCGACCGTGCGGCCCGACCTCGGGCCGGTCGCCAAGCGGATCCGTGCCGAGGCCACCGACAACTGGGACGACCAGGTCGCTGCAGACCGGTTCGAGGGCAAGGGCGGACGGCTGGTGCGCGGGTCGGCGGAGCTGGACGGGCCCGGGCGCGTCCGGGTCGGCGACGATGTGTTCGTCGCTTCCCGCGCGGTGGTCGTGGCGTCCGGGTCGGAACCCGTCACACCCCCGATCGACGGCCTGGCAGGCACGACGTACTGGACCAACCGTGAGGCGGTCTCGGCGACCGAGGCACCGGACTCCCTCGCGGTCCTCGGCGGCGGGGCGATCGGGCTCGAGCTCGCGCAGACGTTCGCGCGCTTCGGCTCGGCCGTGACGGTGGTCGAGGCCGCGGACCGGGTGCTGGCGACGGAGGAGCCCGAGGCGAGCGAGGCCGTGGCCGCCGCCCTCGAGGACGACGACATCGAGCTGCGCACCGGCGCGAAGGCCGTTCGCGTCTCGCGGCGTGACGGCAAGGTCGTGGTGGACCTCGAGGACGGCACGTCGGTCCGGGCCGCCGAGCTGCTGGTCGCCGTGGGGCGGCGAGCCCGGGTGGGGGAGCTCGGCCTCGACTCGGTGGGGCTGGACCCGGACGGCCGGGCCGTGGAGGTCGACGGCCGGATGCGCGCCGGTGAGCTCTTGTGGGCGGTCGGCGACGTCACGGGGGTGGGCGCCTTCACCCACATGGCGATGTACCAGGCGGGCATCGCGGTCGCCGACATCCTCGGCCGCCCCGGGGAGCCGGCCGACTACCGCGGTCTGGCGCGGGTGACCTTCACCGACCCGGAGGTCGGGTCCGTCGGGCTCACCGAGCGGACCGCCCGCGAGCAGGGGTTGTCCGTGCGCACCGGGACGGCGCAGGTGTCCAGCTCCGCCCGCGGGTGGATCCACGGGCCGGGCGGGGCGGGTGTCATCAAGCTCGTGGAGGACAGCGGCCAGGGAGTGCTCGTGGGCGCCACGTCGTGCGGGCCGTGGGGCGGCGAGGTGCTCTCCATGCTCACCCTCGCGGTGCACTCGCGCGTGCCGGTGGCTTCGCTGCGGACCATGATCTACGCGTACCCCACCTTCCACCGTGGGGTGCTCGACGCCCTGGGCGATCTCGGGGGCTGACGGCTCACCCGACCGCTTGGGCGATGACGGCGACCAGGAAGGCGGCGGCGAGGAAGACCACGGCGCCGGCCAGCGCCATCGGCGCCCGCCCGGGCTTCGGCAGCTCGCCGGCCCGCATCGCCCGGTCCGCCGCGCGGTAGCGGACGGCGCCGATCACCGCGGTCCAGGCGCCGAGGACGAGCAGGACGACGGTCAGCACGACGTCGGCCGGCAGCTTGTCCCCGAACTGGAAGACGCCGACCGCCCCGGCGAGCAGGGCAAGTGCCGTCCGGGCCCACGCCAGGGCGGTGCGCTCGTTGGCCAGCAGGAACCGCGCGTCGACGTCCAGGTCACCAGGGCTGCGCGGCACAGGAGGATCATGCCGTGCCGCAGTTCGGTAGGTGGTGACCGGCCCGCAGCGCCGAGCCGGCTGTCGGTGGCACGACGCACAATGACCGCGTGCTGCTCGCCGACGTCGCCCTTGCCTCCCGTGCCGTGGCGGCGACTGCGCGGCGCTCGGAGAAGACCGCCGCGGTCGCCGAGTGCCTGCGGCTGGCCGGGCCCGACGAGGTCCCGATCGTGGTCGCCTACCTCTCCGGCGAGCTGCGGCAGCGACGGACCGGTGTGGGCTGGGCCTCGATGCGCGACGTGCCGCCGCCGGCGGCCGAGGCGAGCCTCACCCTCGGCGAGGTCGACTCCACGCTCGAGACCGTCGCCGGTCTGTCCGGCACCGGCTCGCAGCGGGCCCGGCTCGAGCTCGTGGCCGACCTGTTCGGCCGCGCCACGGAGGTGGAGCAGCGGCTGCTGCGCGGCCTGCTCACCGGAGAGCTGCGCCAGGGGGCGTTGGAGGGCGTCATGCTCGACGCCGTGGCCCGGGCCGCCGCGGTGCCTGCGGCCGACGTGCGTCGGGCCGTGATGCTGTGCGGGGCGGTCGGGCAGGTGGCCCAGGCCGCGCTGGCCCGCGGCGCGGGCGGGCTGGCGGAGTTCCACCTGGAGGTCGGCCGGCCGGTGCAGCCGATGCTCGCCTCGCCGGGCGACGACATCGCCTCGGCCCTGGAGCGGCTCGGCACGGCGGCCCTCGAGTGGAAGCTGGACGGCGTCCGGGTGCAGGTTCACCGCGACGGCAGCGACGTGGCCGTGTTCACCCGCAGCCTCGACGACATCACCGGTCGCGTCCCGGAGGTGGTCGAGGCCGCCCTCGGGCTGCACGTCCGGTCCGCGGTTCTCGACGGCGAGGCCATCTCGCTGCGTCCGGACGGCCGGCCGCGCCCGTTCCAGCAGACCGGGAGCAGGGTCGGCTCACGGGTCGACGTCACGGCCGCGCGGGCAACGGCACCCTTGTCCACGTACGCGTTCGACGTGCTCCACCTCGACGGCGAGGACGTGCTGTCGAGAACCGGCAGCGAGCGGTTCGAGGTGCTGGCCGCCGCTGTCCCGGAGGCGTTGCGAGTGCCGCGCCTCGTGACGGCCGACCTGGGCGAGGCCACCGACTTCGCGGCCGACGCGGTGCAGCGTGGCCACGAGGGCGTGGTGGCCAAGTCTCTGGCGGTGCCCTACGAGGCAGGGCGGCGAGGTGCAGGCTGGCTCAAGGTGAAGCCCCGGCACACTCTGGACCTGGTGGTGCTCGCCGCGGAGTGGGGCCATGGCCGGCGCCGGGGCTGGCTGTCCAACCTGCACCTCGGGGCGCTCGACGACGAGTCGGGCGGGTTCGTGATGCTCGGCAAGACCTTCAAGGGGCTGACCGACGCGATGCTGACTTGGCAGACCGAACGGCTGCAGGAGCTCGCAGTCAGGTCGGACGACTGGGTCGTCCACGTCCGGCCGGAGCTGGTCGTGGAGGTTGCCTTCGACGGCGTGCAGACCTCGCCGCGCTACCCGGCCGGGATGGCGCTGCGGTTCGCTCGCGTCCTGCGCCATCGCCCGGACAAGCGGGCGGTCGACGCCGACACCGTGCGGACCGTCCGCGCGATCCACGAGGGGACCGTCCCGATCGGGTGACTCCGGTCAAGTCCGGGTCAAGCCGTGCCGATGGCACCGTCATGAACTACGCCCCGCTGCTGCTGCCGGCCACCAACTGGATGGACCTGCAGTTCGCGGCCGACTACGTGGGGGTTCCGTACGCCGAGCTGGTGGCTGCCGCCACCAAGGGGGAGCTGGACGCGACGCTGACCCACCCGAGACGGCTCGGTGACTGGATGGTCCGGATGTGCGACCTGGAGGCCTGGGCCGACCGCCGCACGACCTCCCGCTGACGTTTCCCCGGGCCGGGTCGCAAGACCCGCACCCGGCCGGACTCGTCCGGGCCGCTCAGATGATGCCGAGCTTCCTCGCCCGGCGGACCGCCTGGTTGCGGCTCGTCGCGGACAGCTTCCGGAAGATGCTGCGCAGGTGCGTCTTGACGGTGTGCACGGACAGGTGCAGCGTCTCGGCGACCTCGCGGCTCGTCATGGGCTGGGCAACGAGCCGGAGCACGTCGACCTCGCGGTCGCTCAGCGGCTCCACGACGAGGGCCGGCGCCTCGTCCGGCGCTGCGGCCGCGCGCCGCGCGGAGGGGATCAGCCCAGGACCGAGCCAGCTGTGCCGGGCCGCCAGGTCGGCGTCGCGGCCAAGCTCGTCGCGGACCCAGGGGTCCGCCTCGACGAATGGTCGGCGGATCCCGTCCGGCCGCGCCAACCTCAGCGCCTGCTCGAGCTGCTCCCGCGCCTCGCCCTCCCGGTGCAACGCGTGCAGCGCATCGGCCCTGGCCAACAGCTCCCTGACATCGAGCAGTGCGCTCGTGGGCGGCCCGGGCACATCGCCGAGCACGGCGAGGGCCGCGTCGGGGCGTCCAGCGACCAGCTCGACGCGGGCCAGCGCGACGCGCAGCACAGGGCTGGTGGCCGGCAGGTGGCTGACGGCCTCCCGCGCCTGGTCCAGCTCGCCGCACGACACGAGCCCACCCGCCTCCTCGAACGCCAGCGTGGGCAGCAGGAAGGACCATTCGGACAGGCGGGCGCGCTCCTCACGGGTACCGCGCAGGATCTCCACCGCCTCCTGGCACCGGCCGTGTGCCAGGTGGTCGCGGGCGCGGAGCAGGGCAATCGTCACCGCGATCGACGGGTCGTGCAGGGCGGCGACCGAGCTGGCTGCCTGCTGGGTGTGCGTACGCGTCGCCGGAAGGTCGTTCCACTCCCAGGCGACGGCGGCTGCTGCCAGGTGCCCCACCGGGACCCGGGACTCCGGCGGTACTCCGGACCGGTCGGCAAGCTGCAGTGCCTGCAGTGCGCAGTCGCTGGCGTCGCGGAGTCGGCCGTAGAGGACGTGCACGAAGGCGAGCTGACCGAGACAGTTGGTCCGGGCGACATCGGTGAAGGGTCCGTGTGCGGCAGCCAGCGCCGCGCGCAGGTTCTCCTCGGCGGCGTCGGGTGACCCGTGCCACAGCTGCATCGTCCCGAGGCTGGACAGGACGAGCGCGGGCAGCTCGGGGTGTCCGTCCAGGCGCTCGGCCGGGACCTGAGCCATGAGCCGCCGGGCCTGCGCGCCGGCCCGCTCGGCCGTGGGCAGGTCACCGGTGAGCCGGCTCACGATGACCCGCACGGCGGCTATCCCGAGCCTGAGAGCGGCCTGGTGGCCCCGGGGCACGCGGTCGGCGCCGGCCTCCGCCCGGTCCAGCGCGTCGACGCAGTCGGCGACGTCGAAGCGGGTCATCGCGAGAGCGGCGCGCACGAGCGCGACGTCCGGGCTCGGCACGATCTCGTCCGGGAGCCGGGCGAACAGCGAGCCGAGCCGGTGGGTCTCGAGGCCGACGAGCAGGTGGCCGATCGCGAGGTGGTCGACAACGTGGCCGGCGGCGAGGGCCCAGTCTTCAGCCTCGACGGCATGGGCGACCGCGTCCGTCAGCCGGTCGTTGTCGGCCAGCCATTGCGAGGCCTCCCGGTGCAGCCGCGGGACCAGGGTCGGCTGCTCGGCGACGAGCCGGCCCTGCAGCGCCCTGGCGAAGATCTCGTGGTACCGGAACCACGACGGCGCGCCAGGAACGGCGCGTACGAAGGAGCTGGCCTGCGACAGCTCGGTGAGGCGACGTTGCCCGTCCGACCGCCCGGTCAGGGCGTCGGCGAGCTCGCCGCTGACCCGCTCCAGGAGGCAGGTGCGCAGGAGCAGGTCCTGCGTCTCCGGCGGCTCCTCATCCACGACCTCGGTCAGGATGAAGTCGGCGATGGCCCCGTGCTGCGTCGCGACCTGTTGCGCCTCGGCCGGGTCGGACCCTCGCCCCATCGCGAGCGCGGAGAGCCGCAGCCCGGTGGCCCAGCCGTCGGTACGGGCGGTGAGCGCTGCCGCTGTCCCGTTGGACACCGGCACGCCGTGCAGCCGGAACAGCTCGGCCGCCTCATCGGGGGTGAAAGCCAGGTCGGCCGGCCCGATCTCGGTCAGCTCCCCGGCCACCCGGTAGCGGGCAAGGCGCAGGTCCGGCATCCGCCGGCTGAGCACGACCAGCCGCAGGTGGGGAGCGGCGTTGCGCAGAACGAAGTCCAGGTCCGCGTCCACCACCCCGGGCGGGACGGCGTCGTACTCGTCGAGCACCAGGACGACCGGACCGGACAGCTCGCTCAGGACCGCCGCGACCCGCGCGAGGAACGGCCGATCGATCCCCTCCGCGCGCGCCGGCCGACCGACCTCCGCACCCAGCGACAGCCCGCAACCCTGAAGGCCGTGCAGCAGGTATGCCCAGAACGGTCCGGGAGCGTCCGCGTCCTTGTCCAGGGTCACCCAGGCCACCGGACCGGGAGCGAGCCCGGCGTTCACCCAGTCGGCCACGAGCAGGGTCTTGCCGGAGCCCGCCGCGCCATGCACCAACGTGAGCTGGCGCTCGACACCGGCCGAGAGCCGGCGGAGCAGCTGGTCGCGGACGACGAGAGGCTGCTTCGGCTGCGGCACCGAGAGACGTGACGCCAGGACCGTCGGTCCAGCCGAACCACCGTGGCTCGGGACGGCCACCCCGGCAGCGCTCGGGCGGAGCCGATACCTCGACAGCTCGCTCACGTCCGGCCTCTCGTCGCGTTCGGCCCCTGGACCACCCTTCCACGGTCTCGTCACCGGCCCACGTTCCTGGACCAGGCGTTCCGCTTGGAGGGCCCCAGGGCCCGGCCGACCATGGACCTTGGTCCCGGTGGGTCCGTGGATTGTCACCCCAAACGGGCGATGTCCGTCAGGGGGTTCCCGGCGAACATGTGCGTGGGGAGCGAGACGAGGGGCGCGGGTGGGGGACGCCAGGGGCCGGCCAGGGCCCCCGGCGTCCCCCGTTTCCAAAAGGCAGGAAGGTGCGGTACGTCATGCCCGATTCGTTGACGCCGGTTCGTCGCATCCGACGCCGGCGAGTCGTCCTAGGTCACACCTGCCCCAGGTGTCGAGAGCTCTGGGCGCTCGGTGCGGTCCGGGACGAGTCCGGGTTCTTCGTCTCCTGCCGCTACTGCGACTACCAGCGGCCTGTTGCCTTCCCGAGACATGCCGGCCGGGGCAGCTGATCGCGACGGCCGTGACCGGTCGGTGAGTCAGGCAGTCGCGTCACGTTAGTTGCGGCAGAGGCAGGGCAGCCACCGTCTCATGTGGTTTCAGACAACGTTGGTACGTCGGCTGGTGGCCGAGCTTGCGCGACGAGCACGGGCCGCGCGGGCTCGGCGGGTCGCCGCCCAGGCGCTGTACGGGAGCAGCCTCCGGAGCCCGGTCGACTGGCTCTGACCGCCCCGCTCCTCCAGCAGCACTCCAGCCAACGCCCCGGTGGGTCGGTTTCGTGGCGAGGTCGGGCCCGCGTCGCGCAGTGGGCACAGCCGACGCGGGCCCTACCCCCCGGTCCCTCCCCCAGGAGAGACGGCGAGCGATTCTCCCGTCGGGCGCGCGTCAAACCTCTCCCGGCGGGCCGATGGTCCACGATCCGCCGGGGCGGAGCCCATAGTCGGTGCGCGAAGGGGACTACGGCCCTGCCCAGTACGACGAACCGGCGCGAACCTGCAGAGGTGAGCCACAAGCGGTCCGACCCGGAGCCGCTGTCGATGGCCGAGTGCCAGCAGCTGCTGGCCTCCACCGGGGTGGGCCGGGTGATCTTCACCGAGAACGCGCTGCCCTCGGCCGCGCCGGTCAACTACGTCATGGACGGGCACGCCGTGGTGTTCCGCACCTCGCCAGGGTCCCGGCTCGCCCGGGCAACCGACGACGCCGTCGTCGCGTTCGAGGTCGACCACATCGACGACGAGCATCGGTCCGGCTGGAGCGTGCTCGTGGTCGGCGTCGCCGAGGTCCTCCGTGGTGCCAGCGAGATCCTGCGCGCGGAGCAGCTGGGTCTGGTGAGCTGGGTCGACGGCGAAAGGGGCCAGTACGTCCGCATCGCGCCCGGGGCGGTCACCGGTCGGCGCATCGGGACGCCGGTCGCGACGGCTTAGGGCGGCGTCACCCAGGGTCAGCCCCCTGGACGCTGTCGACGATGCCGCGGGCGATGTCGCGCAGCTTCCGGTTCTGCCGCTGGGAGGCGTCGGCGAGCATCTCGAACGCCTCGTCGGCGGTGCAGCCGTGCTGGCCCATGAGGATGCCTTTGGCCTGGTCGATGACGGGCCGGCTCGTGAGTGCGGCTCGCAGGTCCTCTACCTCGTCCTGGCATTCGTCCAGGTCGGTGTGGCGGTGCTCGCCGGAGGGGGCGGTCATGCGGGCTCCCGTGGACAGTCGTCGGCGCACCCCCCGTCCGGTGCGATCGTCTGTCTTCCCGGGGCCGGGGCACCGGCAAACGCACGTGGCATGACCCACTTGGGGTTGACCCGCTGGCGGGGCCCGCGCCGCGCCGACGGGGGATGCGGACGACGCGGGCCTCGTTCGAATGTGTGCCTGCCCCGCGCCGACGGCAAGGGCTTCGGGGGTAAAGGTGGCTCCGGCGTTGCCCCTCGGCGGCCGGGCTCGGGCGCACCGCACGGAGAAGGCCCCTGACCCTCGCGTTTCCGCGCCGATCAGGGGCCTCCCGGGTGGTGGGCGATACAGGACTTGAACCTGTGACCTCTTCCGTGTCAAGGAAGCGCGCTAGCCAGACTGCGCCAATCGCCCGTGCGGGTGAAGCATCGAGGTGGAGACGGGATTTGAACCCGTGTAGACGGCTTTGCAGGCCGTTGCCTCGCCTCTCGGCCACTCCACCGAGTGAGGCCGTCGGGCCTCGAGACCTTCCGAGCGGACGACGGGATTCGAACCCGCGACCCTCACCTTGGCAAGGTGATGCTCTACCAACTGAGCCACGTCCGCGCGACGTCGCGGCAGCCCCGAGGCCACCCCGTCGTGCGGAGTAGACCATAGCCCATCGCCGCGACGCCGACCAAAGCGGAACCGGACGCCAGGGTGGCGCTAGGTTGCGCGCCATGCCGACCGCTCCGACCCCTGCCGCAGCCGCTTCGACCGTGACCGTGACCGGCGAGGCCCTCGCCCTCGAGGATCTCGTCGCGGTCGCCCGCGGCGCCGCCCGCGCCGCACTCGGGGAGGGCGTCGAGGAGCGGATGGCCTTCAGCCGCTCGGTGGTGACCGAGGCGGTCGACCAGGACCGGGTGATGTACGGGATCACCACGGGCTTCGGGGCCCTGGCGGACACCCACGTCGGCCGTGCCGACCTGGAGCGGATGCAGCTCGCACTGGTCCGCTCGCACAGCGCGGGGGTCGGCGAGCCGCTGCCGGACGACGTCGTGCGCGGCCTGCTCCTGCTGCGGGCCAGGACGCTCACGGCCGGATACTCCGGGGTCCGCGTCGACCTCCCGCACCGACTGCTCGAGCTGCTCGACCGCGGCCTGCTGCCGGTCATCCCGGGCAAGGGCTCGGTCGGCGCGTCCGGCGACCTGGCCCAGCTCGCGCACCTCGCCCAGCCGCTGGTCGGCGAGGGCCGGCTGCGTCGCGTCGGAGACCGCGACCTGCACGGCCGTCCGAGCGCCGAGCTGCTTGCCGAGGAGGGCCTCGAGCCGCTCACCCTGGCGGCCAAGGAGGGACTCTCGCTCATCAACGGCACCGAGCCGATGCAGGTGCTGCTCGCACTCGCCGTCGACGAGATCGGCCTGCTGGTCAAGGTGGCCGACATCGCCTGCGCGATGAGCGTGGAGGCGTTGCTCGGCACGGACCGGCCGTACGACGAGCGCGTGCAGGTCATCCGCCCGCACCCGGGCCAGCTGGCCAGCGCGGGCAACCTGCGCCGGCTGCTCGCCGGCAGCCCGCTGGTCGCCAGCCACCGGGAGAGCGACCACGCCGTGCAGGACGCCTACTGTCTGCGCTGCGCGCCCCAGGTGCACGGCGCGGTGCGCGACGTGCACGCCCACGCCCGGCGGGTGATCGACATCGAGCTCGGGTCGGTGGTCGACAACCCGGTGATCGTGCCCGACGGCGAGGTCATGTCGACCGGGAACTTCCACGGCGAGCCGCTGGCCTTCGCCGGCGACATGTTGGCGATCGCCGTGGCGGAGCTCGCGAGCATCGCGGAGCGACGTACCGACCGGATGCTCGACCCGGCCTTCTCCCGCGACCTCCCGGCGTTCCTGGCCAAGGACCCGGGCACCAACTCCGGCTTCATGATCGCGCAGTACACCGCGGCGTCCCTGGTGAGCGAGAACAAGGTGCTCGCCCACCCGAGCAGCGTCGACACCATCCCGACCTCCGGCAACCAGGAGGACCACGTCTCGATGGGCTGGACCTCGATGCGCAAGCTCCGCGAGGTCGTGGCCAACGTCCGGGCGGTCCTCTCGGTCGAGATCCTCGCGGCGGCGCAGGCGCTGGACTTCCGCGCGTCGGTGGCGTCGCCGGGCGCGGCGAGCCGGGCGGTGCACGAGCGGGTGCGCGCCGAGGTGGCGGTGATGGACGTGGACCGTGAGGTCGCCGCCCAGCTGGCGGCGGTGGACCGGCTGCTGCCCGAGCTGGTGGGCGCCGTCGAGGACGCGGTCGGTGCCCTGGCCTGACCGGGCCGAGGCCTGCGCCTGGTTCGGCGGCCGGCTCGCGACGGGGCTGGTCGACGTCACCTCCGACCCGGCGGCGCTGGACGGCTCCGGGTGGTGGGCGGTGGTGCTCGGCTTCGAGGGGGAGGTGCGGTGCGCCCGTTTCGCCGACGTACGCGAGGAGGCCCTGCCCTCCGCCCCCTGGCCCGGCATCCCGCTCGCCGGCTGGACCTCGTCGATGTCGCGGGCGGACTACGTCGGGGGAGTGCAGCGCATCCGCGAGGGCGTCGCGGCCGGCGACTACTACCAGGTGAACCTCTGCCGGGTGCTGTCCGCGCCGCTGCCCGAGGCGGCGGACCTGCGCGGCCTGACCGGCCTGCTCGCCGTCGGCAACCCCGCGCCGTACGCGGGACTGGTCAGCCTGCCCGCGTACGACCTCGAGGTGGTGACCGCGTCGCCGGAGCTGTTCCTGCGCCGGGACGCGGCCGTCGTCGAGTCCGGGCCGATCAAGGGCACCGCGACCCGGGCCGACCTGCTCACCGACAAGGACCGTGCCGAGAACGTGATGATCGTCGACCTGGTCCGCAACGACCTCGGGGTCGTCGCGGTGACCGGCTCGGTGGACGTGCCCGCCCTGTGCGCCGTCGAGGAGCACCCCGGTCTCGTGCACCTGGTGTCGACGGTCCGCGCGACGCTTCGGCCGGAGGCCGGCTGGCCGGACCTGCTGGACGCCTCCTTCCCACCCGGCTCGGTCACCGGCGCGCCGAAGTCGAGCGCGCTGGCCGCCATCGCCGACCTCGAGCCGGCACCGCGCGGCCCCTACTGTGGCGCGGTGGGCTGGGTCGACGCGGACGCGCGTACGGCCCGGCTCGCGGTGGGGATCCGGACGTTCTGGGCGCGGGGCGGCATGCTGCACCTCGGCACCGGCGCGGGCATCACGTGGGGGTCCGACCCGGACGGCGAGTGGGACGAGACCGAGCTGAAGGCACGGCGGCTGCTCGCCGTCGCGGCACAGGAGGTGGCATGAAGGCCTGGGTGAACGGCGCCCTCGTCGACGAGGCGGATGCGCACGTCTCCGTCTTCGACCACGGGCTGACCGTCGGCGACGGGGTGTTCGAGACGGCCAAGGTGGTCGGCGGCGTGCCGTTCGCCCTCAGCCGCCACCTGGTCCGGCTCGCCGAGTCCGCCGGCGGTCTCGGCCTGCGGGCTCCCGACACGGCCCGGGTCCGCGAGGCCGTCGCCGACACGCTGGCGGCCAACGCCGGGCACGACGGCGACCTGCGGCTGCGCATCACGCTCACGGGGGGGACGAGCCCGCTCGGCTCGGAACGCGGCACGGCGGGATCGACGCTGGTGATCGCGGTCGCGCCGATGACCACCTGGGCGCCGTCGGCCAAGGTCGTCGTCGTGCCCTGGACGCGCAACGAACGCGCCGCGACGGCGGGACTCAAGACCACGTCGTACGCCGACAACGTGGTCGCCCTGGCCTACGCCAAGGCGCATGGCGGCACCGAGGCGATCTTCGCCAACACGGTCGGCGACCTGTGCGAGGGGACCGGCTCGAACGTGTTCCTGGTCCGGGGCGGGGAGGTCGTGACGCCGCCGTTGCGGTCCGGCTGCCTGGCCGGGGTCACCCGGGCGCTCCTGCTGGAGTGGGCGGACATCCGGGAGCTGGACCTGCCGGTCGGTGCCCTGACCGAGGCGGACGAGGTGTTCCTCACGTCGTCGACCCGCGACGTGCAAGCGGTGCACGCCGTCGGTGACCACGACGTGCCGCCAGGCCCGGTGACGGCCCGGTTGACCGAGCTGTTCGCGGAGCGGGCAGCAGGCGACCTCGACCCGTAGGGCGGAGGCCGGAGGTCGGACTGGGGGGCGGCGGGTCGGCGGAGCAGCGCCGCTAGGCGGCGGTGCCGGCCGCCGCAGCCGGCGTCAGGTCCGACGACGACCAGACCTCGCTGACCCGCCCGTCGCGGAACCGCAGGACGAACAGCACGGTGACCGTCGGCACCTCGGCCGCCTCGGGCGCACCACGCCGGGACCCGGTCGTGCGCACCCGGCACACGGCCGTGTCGCCCTCGGAGCAGACGAGCTCGACGGCGGGCGGGGACTCGGGCAGCGCCGCGCAGACGGTCAGGGCACGCTCCCGCAGCGCGGCCCACCCGGTCGGCAGCTCCGCACCCGCGTTGCGGTCCACCACGTCGGAGTGGGTCAGCCGCTGGAGCGTCAGCACGTCGCCCGCGAGCAGCGCGTGCACCACGGCGGGCGCCGTCGTCGCCTGGCTCCACGGACTGTGCTCGTTCACGCAAGACATCCAAACGGTTGCGCAGCGTGAGCACATCGGCTCAAGGCGCCGACTCGGGCGACCGTTCGGCCCATTCTCGACTGGTGCGAACGGCCCATCGCCGACCGTCCCGGCGCACGCGCCCGTCCACCCCCGCCCCCTGGTGTGGACGCGGACACACCGCCCCGTCGGCGTGTCGGGTGCGGACGCGTCCACAACGGGGCCGCGGTGATGGAACCTGTCGGGCGACCCGGTGCCTTTCCACGGTCAGGAGGGCGATCGGTCCGGAGCGGGGAGGGGGAAGGCCGTGCGGGAGCCGGAGGGGTTCCGCGGGTTCGTCGAGTCGCGCTACCCGGCGCTGGTGCGCTTCGGGGCGCTGCTGACCGCCGACCCGGGCCGGGGCGAGGACCTGGTGCAGGACGCACTGGTCAAGACGCTGCGCGCCTGGGACCGGCTCGGGCCGGACGGCGACCCGGAGGCGTACACGCGGCGGGTGATGACGCACGCGTCGTGGCGGGCGGCGCGGCGGCTGTGGCGGGGCGAGCGACCGACCGAAACGCTGCCCGAGCGGCCGGGCGAGGACGAGGCCGAGCGGGTGGACACGGCGGACGCCGTCCGGCGGGCCCTCGCGACCCTGCCCGCCCAGCAGCGTGTGGTCCTCGTGCTGCGGTACTGGGCGCACCTGAGCGAGACCGAGATCGCCGCCCAGCTGGGGATCTCGGCGGGGACGGTCAAGAGCCGCGCGAGCCGGGCGCTGACCGCCCTCCGGGACAGCGGCCTGCTGGCAGACACCGTGGGAGGGAGTGCGTCATGACGAACGACCGGGACATCACCGCGATGCTCGAGCGCGCCGTCGCGGACGTCGTGCCGGCGGAGCGGCGGCCCACGGACGCGGTGCTGACGCGGGCGGCCGCCCGGCCGACGGCCCGGCTGCGGAAGTACCTCGCCGGGCTGGCGGGCGTCGCCCTGATCGGCGGGGGTGCCGTCGTCGTGGCCACCGGCAGTGATGACAACGGCCGTGTCGTCGACACGCCGAAGCCGCTACGGCTCACGGTGGAACCGCCGGCGGGCTGGTCGGCGGTCGACCGGCCGGTCGCGGTCGACTGCACCACCGAGCTCGCGCCGCGGACGATCTACCGGGACGCGACGATCGGCGACCTGAGCCAGTGCGGTGACACCGGCCCGACCGTGACCGGCCCAGTGCTGCTCGTCGGCCGCCTGGATCCCCGAGTGGCGGAGCTCGTGCGTGTCCTCGGCACCGCGGTGACCGCGGCCGACGGGCTGCCGGCCTTCGCCACCGGCTTCGACACGGTCGCTTCCACCATCGTGTGGGTCCCGGCGGGGGACCACGGTGACCAGGCCTACGTCGCGCTGGCTCCTCGCTCGCCCGGAGACGAGGACGCGTTCGTTGACCCGTACGGCGTGGCGTTCCCGTCGGCCTCTCGCGAGGTGCTCGGCGCGGCCGGCCGGGTCACCGCCCGGGGCGACGTCGCGCGCCGGCTCGTACTGCCCGACCGGGTGTCGGCGGTGGACCTCCGGGTCGAGAACCTGAATGTCGACCCAGGGCCTGGTGGACGGGTTGTCGAGCCGAGCGCCGTCGCCGACGTGCTCGCCGCGCTGGCACCGGCCGCGGACGCCACCGCCTGCGGTCCGGTGGAGTCGTACCGGACCTTCCACCTGCAGGACGCCGCCTCCGGGCGCTGGTCCCGGGTCGACGTGACCGACGACGGCACCGGCTGCCGGACAGCTTTCTCCGAGCTCGGTGGCTCGGCCCGGATCACGGGGGACCCGGTCGCCGTGGCCAACGAGGGCGCCGCGCCGCCGGCCGCCCCTGTGGGTGCGGACGCCCAGGTGGTGCGGGCACATGGTCTGGCGGTCGCCGTGGCGGTCGGGTGGGACGTGGTCCGGACGCCGTCGCTGGACCCGTGCACGCTCGCCGGTCCGTCGGTCGTGGTCGCAGACGAGTTCGCACCGAGCTGCCACGTGGCGCGGCCGCACCACCCGTACCTCTGGCTCACCTCTCGCCCGCTCGAGGACGACCGGTTCGTCAGCGACTACGGGCTTGAGTCCCGGCCGACCTCGCGGGAGGTGGTCGACACGTCGGGGTTGGCGGTGACCTGGA
>DASVBQ010000333.1:0-12839 GCA_036375795.1 Actinomycetes bacterium | reverse complement strand
CCGACGCGCCGCGGCGAGCCGGTCCACTTCAGGTGTCGGGGGGCGGCGTCGTCAGCGGGATAAAAGGAACGAGTTCGGGTCGCGCGGTGGTCGGTCCGGCGGAGCACCTACCGGGTGACCCACCGCCACCGCACCCATCGGGTCCCAGTCCTCCGGCAGGTCGAGCTCGGCGCGGACCACGTCGCGGCAGAACATCGTGCTGCTCACCCAGGCCGACCCCAGGCCCTCGACCGCCAGCGCGACGAGGAGGTTCTGCACCCCCGCGCCCACGGCGACCAGGAACATCTCGCGTTCCGCGGTCGCCCTCCGCTGGTCGGGATAGGGGTGCATGCCGTCTGGGACCAGGCACGGTACGACGAGCAGTGGGGCAGCGCGCAGCACCTCGCCGCGCCGCGTACGCCGCTCGACCTGCTCGTCGGTGAAACCGTCGCGGTGGAGGTCCTCGACCCAGGCCGCCAGCATGGCGTCGAGCAGCGAGCGTCGCCGCTCGGCGTCCTCGACGACGACGAACCGCCACGGCGTGGTGTGGTGCGGCGCGGGGGCCGTGACGGCGACACCCACCGCGCGCCGGACGGCGGCGAGGTCGACCGGCTCGGAGGTGAACGCCCGGACCGTACGTCGGGAGGGGACGACGTCGGCCGCGCCCAGCCGGAACATGTCCTCGGCGGCCGGACGGACGATGGCGGCCGCACCGGGCCCGTCCTCGGCCGTCACGAGGTGGCCGAGCCCGCGCACCACGGCCACCGGCCGATTTCCGAGCTTGCCCTTCACCAGGTCTGCGGCCGACGCGACCTCGTCGGCCGATGACGTGACCGTCACGTCGAGGCGGTTGCCGTGGCCGTCGTCGCGGCCGCGCAGGTCCTCGAGCGGGCGCATCCCGGCGACGCCGATCGCCTGGTCGGTCAGGCCGAGCCGCCACGGTCGGCCCATCGTGTCGCTCACCACGACGCCGACGTCGGCGCCGGTGAGCTCCCGCAGCCGGGACCGCAGCCGCCGTGCCGACGCGTCCGGGTCCAGAGGCAGCAGGGCCACCGCGCCGGGCTGCACGCCGCTGGCGTCCACGCCCGCCGCGGCGAGCACGAGGCCGTGCCGCGTCTCGACGACGCGGGTCGGTCCACGTCGGGCCACGACCCGCACCGTCTCGGCCGTGACCGCCGCCTCGCGGTCGGCCCGCACCACCCGGCCCTCGGCCTTGGAGACCGCCTTGGAGGTGACCACCACGAGGTCGCCGTCCTGCAGCGGCGTCCCGGCGTCGCCGAGTGCCGCAGACACCAACGCTGCGAGATCGTCCCCGGCGCGCACCTCGGGGATCCCGTCCGGCGCCCACACGGTCAGCCGCCCGGTCATGCCGGCCGCAGCTCGGCGGCTAGGTCGAGGGCGGCCCGGGCCATGGCCGCGGCGTCCTCGACGTCGGGCATCAGGAGGGGCACGGCCCTGCAGGCGATGCCGGCGGCGGTCACCGGTCCGACGGCTGTCGCGTCCTTCTCGTCGACCAGCCACCCGTCGAGGAGACCGCCCCCCGCGCGGCTGCCGTAGTGCACGGCGACCGCCCCGGCCGTGCTCTCGACGCCGATCGCCGCCAGCACCTTGTCGGCCATGCCGCGCACCGGCGCGCCGTCCACGAGCGGTGACAGGCCGACCACCGGCGCGGCCGTGCGGGCGAGAGCCTCCCGGATGCCGGGCACCGCGAGCACCGTTCCGATGCTGACGACCGGGTTGGACGGTGGCAGGAGCACGACGTCCGCGGCGGCGATCGCGTCCAGCACGCCCGGCGCGGGCCGGGCCGAGTCCGCGCCGACCGGCACCACGTCGTACGCCCGCGGCGCCGCGTGCAGGCGCACCCAGTACTCCTGGAAGTGGACGGCCCGCCTGGCCGCCGAACCCTCCGGCGCGTCCGGGTCGTCGATGACCACGTGGGTCTCGACGCGGTCGTCGCTCATCGGCAGCAGTCGCACGCCGAGCCCGGGCAGTCCCCACCGCGTGCACAGCGCCTCGGTCACCTGGCTGAGGGGATAGCCCGCGTCGAGCATCTGGGTGCGGACCACGTGCGTGGCGATGTCGCGGTCGCCGAGCCCGAACCAGTCCGGGCCCACGCCGTACGCCGCGAGCTCCTCCTTCACGACGAACGTCTCGTCGGCGCGCCCCCAGCCCTGCTGCTCGTGGATGCCGCCACCCAGCGTGTACATCACCGTGTCGAGGTCGGGGCAGACCCGCAGCCCGAACAGCGTGATGTCGTCGCCGGTGTTGCCGATGACGGTGACCTCGGTCGGCCGGTCGACGGTCGCCGCGAGGAGCCCGCGCAGGAACCGGGCGCCGCCGATGCCACCGGCCGGTACGACCAGCCGGAGTGGGGAGGAGGGCATGCGCGCAGTCTCGCCGACCGGGCGCGACACGCCGGAGCGGGGTCCTCCGTTCGGCTGGCAAGCGCCGCAAATACCACCGTTCCACTTGACGGGCCGGCATTGACGCGCGTGTAATTCCACCAGTGTCATTCGGGCACCGGCTGATTCGCAGCCGGGCCGCCAGGGGGTCGAGGAGGCGCACCATGGGCGAGGTGTTTCCGCTCATAGATGAGGCGGACGACGAGGGCGGCTGGCAGGAGCGGGCCCTGTGCGCCCAGACCGACCCGGAGGCGTTCTTCCCGGAGAAGGGCGGCTCGACCCGGGAGGCCAAGAAGGTGTGCCTCGGCTGCGAGGTGCGGGGCGAGTGCCTCGAGTACGCCCTCGCGCACGACGAGCGCTTCGGCATCTGGGGTGGGCTGTCCGAGCGGGAGCGCCGCCGCCTGAAGAAGAGCGCGGTCTGACCGTTCGGTTCCCCACCCGGCTCCCGTAGGGTTGGGAGCCGCATGCCGACCCACGCCGCCGTGCGCTCTGCTGGGGGCGCTCCTGCCGTCGTCGCCGCCGTGGTGGTGGCGCACGACGGCGTCCGCTGGCTCCCCGACCTGCGGGCCGCGCTGGACGCGCAGACCCGCACGCCCGACGTCGTCGTCGCGGCCGACACCGGCAGCACCGACGCGACGCCGGACCTCCTTCGTGAGTGGCTCGGCGCCGACTGGGTCGTGACCCTCCCGGCACGCAGCGGCTTCGGGGACGCGGTGCGGGCCGCCCTCGATGTCGTGCCCCCTGCCACCGTCGCGCCGGACGCTGCGTGGGTCTGGCTGCTGCACGACGACTGCGCTCCGGCGCCCGACGCGCTCGAGCACCTGCTGGCCGAGACGGCCCGGGACCCGGCAGTCGCCGTGGCCGGGCCCAAGCTGCGGGCCTGGCACGACCGCAACCTGCTGCTCGAGGTCGGCATCACGATCGCGCGCAGCGGCCGCCGCGAGACCCTCCTCGAGCGGCGCGAGCAGGACCAGGGCCAGCACGACGGCGTTCGCGCCGTGCTCGCGGTGAGCACCGCCGGGATGCTGGTGCGTCGCGACGTCTGGGACACACTCGGCGGGCTCGATCGCCGGCTGCCGCTGATGCGCGACGACGTCGACCTGGGTTGGCGGGCCAACCTCGCCGGCCACCGGGTCGTGTGCGTGACCGACGCGGTGGTCCATCACGCGGAGGCCGCCGCGCGGCTCCGACGACCGGTCCACGCGGGGGGTCGGCGGCTGCACCGGACGGACCGGCAGGGCGCGTTGTACCTGCTGCTCGCCAACATGCCGCTGTACGTCGTGCCGATCGCCCTGGTGTCGCTGACGGTCACCTCGCTGCTGCGCACGCTCGGGTTCCTCGCCGGCAAGCTGCCCGGCCATGCCGCCGACGAGGCGGGTGCGCTGCTGGCGGTGCTCGCCCGCCCCGACCGGTTGGCCCGCGCCCGCTTGGCCCGTCGCCGGACGCGCACCGTGCCGGCGCGCACGGCCCTGCCGTTGCTCGCCCCTCGCAGCGCCGGTGGGCGCAGCATCCTGGAGACCGCGGCCCTGATCCTCGGCGGGTCGACCGCCGAGGGGGGCGCCGGTCGGCACCGGGGCCCGGCCCGGCGATCCACCTCCGCGCCGGCCACCGGACCGACCTCGGAGGAGGACGAGGACCTGCCGTCCTGGGGCAGCGGCCTGGTCCGTCGGCTCGTCCGCCCATCGGTCGGGTTCGCCCTCGCGCTGGCGGTGATCGCCGGGCTCGCCGCTCGAAGCCTGCTCGGCGATGGCCGGCTGATGGGCGGTGCGCTGCTTCCCGCGCCGGACTCCGCCGGCGACCTCTGGCGCAGCTACGTCTCGGCCTGGCACCCCGTCGGCGTCGGCAGCGACACGCTCGCCCCGCCCTACCTCGCCGTGCTCGCTGCTCTTGCCTGGTTGCTGGGCGGCGCCGAGCGAGCCGTCGACCTGCTGCTGCTCGGCTGCATCCCGCTCGCCGGGGTCACCGCGTGGTTCGCGCTGCGCCGGGTGGTGCACTCGGTCCCGTTGCGGCTGTGGGCCGCCGCGTCGTACGCCCTGCTGCCGGCCGCCCTCGGCGCCGTCGCCGTCGGCCGGCTGGGCACCGCGGTCCTTGCCGTGCTGCTGCCGCTCGTCGGGCTGGCCGTGACCCGGTCGCTGGGGCTCGCCGGGACGGACCGGCGGGAAGGCAGCAACCGCGCGACGTGGGCGGCCGTGCTGCTGCTCGCCGTCGCGACGGCGTTCGTCCCGCTGACCGCCGTTCTCGGGCTGGCGCTGGCGCTGCTCGCCGCGCTCGTCCTGCGCGGTGCCAACCTGCTCCGGCTGGCCGCCCTGGTCGTGGTGCCGTGGGTCCTCCTGCTGCCGTGGGTGCCCGCTGTGGTCGAGGACCCGCAGCTGCTGCTGCTGGAGGCCGGCCTCCCCGGCCCCGGGCTCTCGGACGCGAACCTGTCTCCTGTGTCGGTCCTGCTGCTGCGCCCCGGCGGGCCCGGCCTGCCGCCGCTGCTGCTCACCGGGCCGCTCCTGCTGGCGGCCCTCGCCGGGCTGCTCCGCCCGGTGGGTCGTCGTCCCGTCGTGGTCGGCTGGCTGCTCGGTCTCGTCGGTCTCGTGGCCGCTGTCGTGGTCAGCCGGCTCGAGGTCACGGCGCCGACCCTGGAGACCCCGGTCCCGGCCTGGCCGGGCCCGGCGACCGTGCTGGCCGGCGCGGGGCTGGTCCTGGCCGCCACGGCCGGCGCCGCCGGGGCGCGGGGGCGCGTGGCCCGCAGCAGCTTCGGCTGGCGCCAGCCCGGTGCCGTGCTGCTCACGGTGCTCGCCCTGCTGGCTCCCGTGCTGCTGGCCGGGTGGTGGGTTGCCGACGGCGCCGGGGACCCGCTCGACAGGCGCGACCAGGTCCTGCTGCCGGCGTTCGTCGCCGCGGAGGGGGACCAGCCGGAGCGCCCGCGCACCCTCGTCCTGCGCTCGCGCGCGGCCGGCAGCCTGTCGTACGCGCTGCTGAGGTCCGAGGGACCGCGCACCGGGGACGCCGAGCTGAGTCCCCCGACCGACGCCGGCACCGGCCTCGACCAGGTCGTGGCCGACCTGGCCTCCGGACGCGGCGGGGACGCGGCGGCCCGCCTGGTGCCGTACGGCGTGCGGTTCGTCCTCATGAGCCGTCCGCTGGACCGCGCGCTGGCCCGAGCCGTGGATGCTGTCCCGGGGATCATCCGGGTCAGCGGCCCGTCGGGGACGATCCTCTGGCGCCTCGACTACCCGTCGGCGCGGTTGCGCGTCCTGGCGGCCGACGCGCCCGTTGTCGACGAGGACGGTTCGCCGCCCGAGGCGCTGGCGTTGCCCGCGGGACAGGTCCTGGCTCGGGCAGACGTGCCACCGGGTGACGCGGAGCGGCTGCTGGTGCTCGCCGACCCGCGCGACGAGGGCTGGCGGGCGCGGCTCGACGGGGAGCAGCTGTCGCCGCGGGCGTACGACGGCTGGGCGCAGGCCTTCGCGCTCCCGGCTGACGGCGGTCGTCTCGAGCTGTCGCACCGTCAGGGTCCCCGGACCACCCTGCTGTTGCTGCAGCTGGCGGCCGTCGTGCTCGTCCTCGTCCTCTCGCTGCCGCAGGCCCGGACCCGCCAGGACGTCGAGGCCGACGAGGACCTCGACGGTCCTCGCGCCGCGGGCGCCGTTCCCGCTCCGCCGGCTGTCGAGGCGGCCCGGTGAGCCCGCGGGGAGCTCGGTTGCTGAGACGACCGGGTGCGCAGCTGCTGCTGGTCCTCCTGCTGCTCGGCACCGGCACCGCCGCAGCGCTGGCAACCGCGCCGGACCCCACCGTGCCGGCCACCAGGGCGACCCAGCCGTTGCGACAGGTGGCGGTGGCGCGCGCCGGGGCGGCCTGCCCCGACCCGGTCGTGCAGGAGAACACTGCGACCCGCGTCGCGCTCGCGGGCACCGGGCCGCTCGACGACGCGGACGAGCCGTCCGGTTCCGGGGCCGACCGAGCCACCCTCGCCCCGCTCGGTGGCGACGAGCCCGCCGTCCTCGACCTGTCGGCCCCGGGCTCCGGGACGGTCGCGGCCGCCGCCGACGTCGGTCCGCTCGTCGCGCGTGGCTCCGGCACTGCTGCGCCGGGGCTCGCAGCCTCCCAGCTGACCCGCAGCACCGAGGCCACGATGCGGGGCCTCGCGGGCACCATCTGCGCGCCGTCGGCCACCGACTTCTGGTTCGTCGGCAGCGGCGCGGTCGTCGGCCAGCGCGGCCGGGTCTACCTCACCAACATCGAGCCGGCGCCGGCGGTGGTGGACGTGACGCTGTACGGGCCGGACGGCCCGGTGGACGCCCCGGACGGCCGCGGGGTCGCGATCGCCGCCGGCGGGCAGGAGGTGCGCCTGCTCGACGCCCTCGCGCCCGGCACGACGCGCTTCGCGGTGCACGTGCACGCCCGGCAGGGGCGCGTCTCCGCCGCCGTGCGGGACCTGCAGGTGGACGGCCTCACGCCCCTCGGCGCCGACTGGGTGCCGCCCGCGACATCGCCGGCCCGGCGGGTGCTGGTCCCTGGGGTGCCCGGCGGGACGGGGGAGCGCCGGCTGCAGGTCCTGGCGCCCGGCGACTCCGACGCGATCGTGCGCGTCCGGCTGATCAGCGAGTCCGGCGCGTTCGCGCCGGCGGGTCTCGACGTCATCGAAGCCCGGGCCGGCTCGGTGGCCGACGTGGACCTGGCGCCGTTCACCTCCGGCGAGCCGGTCACCGTCGAGCTCGAGTCCGACGCCCCGGTCACGGCCGGGGTGCTCGCGCGGGTGACCGGCGCGGCCGGTCAGCTCGGCGAGCTCGCCTACGCGGCTGCGGCCGCCCCGCTGACTCCGGCCACGCCCGGCGTCGTGCCGGAGGTCCGCCAGGGCACCAACCTCCGCAGCACCCTGCTGCTCACCGCTCCGGAGGGTCCCGCCACCGTCGAGCTCACGCCGCTGCCTCCGGCGACCGAGGCGGGGACCGAGGTCCGGGTCTCGGCGGGCAGCCAGGTCTCGGTGGACCTCTCGACGGTCAGCACCGCCGAGGTGCTCGCGCTCGCCGTGGTCCCGAAGGCCGGCTCCGGCCCGATCCTGGCGGTCCGCCAGGTGGACGAGACGGAGGCCCGGGGGCCGTTCGTCACCAGCAGCCCGGTGCCGCCGGGCAGGTACACCGTCCCGGTGCCCCGCGTCGTGGCCGACCTCTCCACCGGGCTGCGCACCGGCCGCTGATCAGTCCTCCGACGTGTCGGGGTCGACCGCCGTCGGGTCCAGCCCCAGCAGCTCGGCCAGCCGCTCGACGACGACCTCGTGGACCAGAGTCTCCCGGGCCCGGTGGCCCCGGGCGCGCGCCTCGACCGCCCGCCGGTACACGACGATGCGTGCCGGGTGCTCGGCGGTGGCCTCCTCGCTGCGTCCCAGGGGCACCCGGCCGGACGACGAACCGTGCCCGAGCCCGGCGGCGTCCGGGTCGGGCACGTCCTCGACGGCGACCTCGATCGCGTCGAGCTGCTCGGACCAGCGCCGCTCCAACCGGCTCAGCGAGGTGAGGACCAGCTCGTCGAACTGCTCGCCCCGGGTCAGCGCGAGCGGCACGCCCGCGGGCACCAGCGGGCCGCGCAGCCCTCGCCCCCGCCGGTCCCGACGGCGCCGAGCGCGCGGCGACGTCGGACCCGGACCGGCCGGTGGCGTGCCCACGGGACCCAGGCTACTGACGGGTGCGGCGGCGGGCGACGCGCCAGGCTCGGTCGGGGCGAGCCTCCACCGGATGGTCGGTGGCGGTCGATACCGTTCGCCCCGTGAGCCCCGTACGCCGCTGTTCGCGGACCGCCTGCGGACGACCGGCGGTCGCCACGCTCACCTACGTCTACGCGGACTCGACCGCGGTGCTCGGCCCGCTCGCCACCTACGCCGAGCCGCACTGCTACGACCTGTGCGCCGCCCACTCCGAGCGGTTGACGGCCCCCCGCGGCTGGGAAGTGCTGCGGCTCGCCCCCGACCCCTCGACGCTCGGGCCGAGCAGCGACGATCTCGAGGCGCTGGCCAACGCGGTGCGCGAGGCGGCGCGTCCGGCACCGCGGGAGCCGGAGCCGGTCGAGGTGGGGCGCCGCGGCCACCTGCGGGTGCTCCGCAGTCCCGACGCCTGACGTCAACCGGTGTCCGGTTCGACCGTTATGAGGCAGAAACGCCTGATCCTCAAGGTCTAGCCGGGTCGCGCCGAAGGACAGGTGTCATCCGCCGGGCGCGTCCCTCCGCACCACCATCCTCCGGGCCGCGAACGGCAGAGCACGACCCGTCCTCTCTCGGCCTCTTCGAAGGTAGTCATCCCATGCCGCGTTCCAGCACGGTCGCCCGCCCGAACGTCCCCCTCGGCTCTCTCACCCAGCCCGGCGCCCGCTCGGGTGCGAGCTGCCGGTCCTGCGGCAGCGTGCGGGTGACCCGCATCGCGATGGCGCTCACCGACGGCTCGCCGGTGCAGTTCACGTCCTGCCACAGCTGCGAGCACCGCACGTGGGAGGAGCGGGAGGAGTCCGGCGCGGTGCTGCCGGTGCAGCGCGTCCTGGACAAGACCCGCAAGGCCTGACCGTCCCCCGCCGATCCGGGCGGGTCGGCGGCGCCGGATAGGCTCATCTCCCGTGCCGAGCCCGCCCCTCCTCGACCTGTCCGCGATCGTCAAGGCGTACGACGTCCGGGGCGTCGTGCCCGACCAGCTCGACAGCGAGGCCGCCCGGGCGCTCGGCGGCGCGTTCGCCCTCGTGGTCGGCGCCGCCGGCGGCGGCGTGGTCGTCGGCCGCGACATGCGGCCCTCGTCCCCGGGTCTGGTCGCTGCCTTCGCCGAGGGCGTGACCGCCCAGGGGGCGGACGTCGTGGACATCGGCCTCGCCTCCACCGACCAGCTGTACTTCGCCAGCGGCAGCCTCGACCTGCCGGGCGCCATGTTCACGGCGAGCCACAACCCCGCGCAGTACAACGGGATCAAGCTCTGCCGCGCCGGTGCCGTCCCGGTCGGACAGGACTCGGGGCTGGCCGAGATCCGCGAGCTCGCCGAGGCGGGCGTGCCGGCATACGACGGCCCGCGCGGAACAGTCCGGTCGCAGGACGTGCTCGCGGCGTACGGCGAGTACCTGCGGTCGCTCGTCGACCTTCGCGGAAACCGCCGCCTCGTCGTCGTCGTCGACGCCGGCAACGGCATGGGCGGGCACACCGTGCCGACGGTCCTGGCGGACCTGCCGGTCGACCTGGTGCCGATGTACTTCGAGCTGGACGGCACGTTCCCCAACCACGAGGCCAACCCGCTCGACCCGGCCAACCTGGTCGACCTCCAGCAGCGGGTGCGTGCCGAGGGGGCCGACATCGGGCTGGCCTTCGACGGCGACGCGGACCGGTGCTTCGTGATCGACGAGCGGGGCGAGCCGGTCTCGCCGTCGGCCGTGACGGCGCTGGTCGCGGTCCGGGCGCTGGCCAGGGAGCCCGGCGGCACGGTCATCCACAACCTGATCACCTCCCGTGCGGTGCCCGAGATCGTCCGGGAGAACGGTGGCTCGCCGGTCCGGACCCGGGTCGGGCACTCGTTCATCAAGGCCGAGATGGCCAGGACCGACGCCGTGTTCGGCGGCGAGCACTCCGCCCACTACTACTTCCGCGACTTCTGGCGGGCCGACACCGGCATGCTCGCGGCGCTGCACGTGCTGGCCGCCCTCGGTGAGCAGGACCAGCCGCTGTCCTCGCTCGCGGAGAGGTTCGAGCGGTACGTCGCATCGGGGGAGATCAACAGCGAGGTGCTGGACCAGGCCGCGGCGGTGGCCGAGGTGCGTCGGCGGTACGTGGCACGCGACGGCGTCTCGATCGACGACCTGGACGGCATGACGGTGCAGGCGGACGACTGGTGGTTCAACCTGCGGCCCTCCAACACCGAGCCGCTCCTGCGGCTCAACGTGGAGGCCGCCGACCGCGAGACGATGCAGAGTGTGCGAGACGACGTCCTGGCGCTCGTGCGGGGAACATCCGCGCCCGACGCCACCCGGAAGGAGCGCTGAGCCGTGCAGCTCGACCCCCGCCTGCTCGAGATCCTGGCCTGCCCGCAGTGCCACGCCGCGCTGCGCGTGGACGATGCCGCGGGGGAGCTGGTGTGCACCTCCGACAGCTGCGGCCTCGCCTACCCGGTCCGCGACGACATCCCGGTGCTGCTGATCGACGAGGCCCGTCGGCCAGGCACCCCCGCATGAGCTCCACCCCGCGTAGCCGCTCGCTGCGCTCCCGCCTGCGCGGGGGCCCGGAGTGAGCTGGACCCCCACGGTCAACGACGCGGTCCTCGACGACCGGGACGCGCTCGAGCGGCTCGACGCCTCCGAGATGCTGCGGGCGATCGCGACCGCCGGCGCCCAGGTCAGGGAGGCGCTGCTCGCCGTCGACGACGAGGTGCTCGCTCGCGTCACGGCCGACGGCCGCCCCCGGGCGGTGCTGGTGACCGGCATGGGCGGCTCGGGCATCGCCGCCGACGTCGCGGCGGCGGTCGCCGGCCGGGCGTGCCCGGTCCCCGTCCTGCCGCATCGCGGCCATCGGCTGCCGGGCTGGGTCGGGTCGATGGACCTGGTCGTCGCCGTCTCCTGCTCCGGCGAGACGGAGGAGACGCTCTCGGCGCTCGACGAAGCACTCCGGCGAGGCGCACGCGTGGTGACCGTGGGCGCCGCAGGCTCCGCTCTCGCGGCGCGGTCCGAGGACGGTCGGTGCGTGCACCTGCCGGTGGACGCCAAGGGACGCATGCCGCGGGCGAACCTCTGGGGCCTCGCCGTCCCGGTGCTCCTCGTGCTGGACGCGCTCGACCTGGCGCACGCCTCCCGCCAGGTCCTCGCCGAGCTCGCCGACCAGCTCGACTCCCTCAGCGAGCGGTGCGGACCGGGCGCGGACAGCCCCGAGAACGTCGCCAAGCAGGTGGCCCTCCAGGTGGCCGGCTCCCTGCCGTACGTCTGGGGGTCGAGCGAGCTCGCGGCCGTCGCCGCCGCCCGGTTCGCGGCGCAGCTCGCCGAGAACGCGAAGTACCCCGCCGTCCACGGCGCCCTCACCGAGGTCCACCACAACCAGGTGGTCGTGATGGCCGGGCAGTTCGGCGCGCTCGCCGCCGAGGACGAGGACGACATCTTCCGGGACCGGGTCGCGGAAGGCCCCGGCTGGCCGCGGATGCGTCTCCTGCTCCTGCGCGACTCCGAGGAGGTGCCGGAGGTGACCCGTCGTCGCGAGGCGACCTTCCGCGTGGCCGAGCGCTACGGGGTGCCGGTCGAGGAGCTCGCGGCGGAGGGCGAGCACCCGGTGGCACGGCTGGCCAGCCTCGTCGCACCGCTGGACTTCGCCAGCGCTTACGTCGCCCTCCTGCAGGGCATCGACCCGTCGCCGATCGCGCCCATCGTGGTGCTCAAGTCGGCGCCGACCGGGGAGGTGGACGAGTGAGCGCCTCAGGCGGCACCCGGGCGATCGTCGCGGCCCTGGTCGCGAACCTCGGCATCGCTGTCACCAAGTTCGTCGCGTTCGTGCTCACCGGCTCCTCGTCGATGCTCGCCGAGTCGATCCACTCGGTCGCCGACTCGGGGAACCAGGGACTGCTCCTCGTCGGCGGCCGCCGCGCGCGCCGAGCTGCGACGCCGGAGCACCCGTTCGGCTACGGGCGCGAACGCTACATCTACGCCTTCATCGTCTCGATCGTGCTGTTCAGCGTCGGCGGCCTGTTCGCGCTCTACGAGGGGTGGCACAAGCTCCAGCACCCCGAGCCGATCGACTCCTGGCAGTGGGTGCCGATCGTGGTCCTCCTCGTCGCGATCGGGTTGGAGAGCTACTCCTTCCGGACCGCGATCGTCGAGTCGAACCACGTGCGCGGCGACCAGTCGTGGAAGCAGTTCGTCCGCCGGGCCAAGGCCCCTGAGCTGCCCGTGGTGCTGCTCGAGGACTTCGCTGCCCTCGTCGGGCTCGTCCTCGCTCTGTTCGGCGTCGGTCTGACACTGGTGACCGACGACGGCGTTTGGGACGGCATCGGCACCGTCCTGATCGGCCTGCTGCTGGTGACGGTGGCGGTCGTCCTCGCGATCGAGACGAAGAGCCTGCTGCTCGGCGAGGGCGCGACCCGGGAGGCGACCGCCCGCATCGAGGCGGCCCTGGTGGCGGACGAGGGGGTCGAGCGGATCATCCACATGAAGACGCTGCACCTCGGCCCGGACGAGCTGCTCGTCGCCGCCAAGATCGCGGTCCGGCACGGCGACACCGCGGCTGAGGTGGCCCGGACCATCGACGCGACGGAGGCACGCATCCGCGCGGCCGAGCCGATCGCCCGCGTCATCTACATCGAGCCGGACATCTACTCCGCCGACCTGGGCGACGCGCTCGCGGATGACCAGGTCGGCGGGGGCCGCTAGACTGGTCCGCGGAGTCACGGCGTCACTGATGGGTTGGTCCTGAGGGGCCGCGCCGGGCAGCGCTCCACCTGCCCACCCATGCCGACCACGGCAGCCGCACCGCGT
>DASVBQ010000315.1:0-8106 GCA_036375795.1 Actinomycetes bacterium | reverse complement strand
GGTCTCGAGCACGTCGTCCGGTGGCGCGAGGTCGCTCTTGGTCAGGCACAGCAGCGGCGAGAGGCCGGCGTCGTAGGCCGCGACGAGACACCGGTCGATCAGCCGGGTCCGTGGTGGCGGGTCGGCCAGCGCCGTGACGATGACCAGCTGGTCGGCGTTGGCCACGATGACCCGCTCCACCGGGTCGGTGTCGTCGGCGGTCCGGCGCAGCGTCGAGATCCTCGGCTCGACCCGCACGACGCGGGCCAGCGCGTCCGGCAGCCCGCTCACGTCCCCGACGAGCCCGACCCGGTCGCCGACGACGACGCTGCGCCGGCCCAGCTCGCGGGCCTTCATCGCGACCACCTCGCGGTCGTCGACACGGCAGGTGCAGCGTCCACGGTCGACCGTGACGACCACCCCGGTGACCGCGTGCTCGTGAGTGGGCCGCTCCTTCGTCCGCGGACGGGACCGGCGCGCCGGGCGGACCCGGACGTCGTCCTCGTCGAGGTCGCGGTGTCGTCGGCCCGGACTCACCGCAGCATCCCGGTCCAGAGGTCGACGAACGCGGGCAGTGTCTTGGCCGTGGTGGCCACGTTCTCCACCTGGATGCCGGGCACGCGCAGGCCCAGCACGGCCGCGGCGGTCGCGAGCCGGTGGTCGTCGTACGTGTGGAACAGCCCTCCGTGCAGCGGTCGGGGAGTCACCTCGAGCCCGTCGGCGGTCTCCCGCACGTCACCACCGAGTGCGCTGATCTGAGCGCTCAGCGCAGCCAACCGGTCCGTCTCGTGGTGGCGCAGGTGACCGATGCCACGCAACGTCGACGGGCCCTCGGCGAGGGCCGTCAGCGCGGCCACCACCGGCGCGAGCTCGCCCACGTCGCCGAGGTCGAGGTCCACGCCGCTGAGCCGGGACGGGCCCCTGACCAGCAGGCCGTCGTCGTCGAGCACCGCCTCCGCGCCGAAGCTCCTGAGGATCCGGCGCAACGCGTCACCGGCCTGGGTGGTCCTCATCGGCCAGCCGGGGACGCGCACCGTGCCGCCGGTGACGGCTGCCGCGGCGAGGAACGGGGCGGCGTTCGACAGGTCCGGCTCGACGACGAAGCGCCCGACGCGCAACGGTCCCGGTTCCACCCGCCAGGTGTGGTTGTCGACGTGCTCGACGATCGCCCCGGCACCGCGCAGCATGTCGACGGTCATGGCGATGTGTGCGCCGGAGGGCAGCCGCCCGCCCGCGTGACGTATCTCCACGGCGTCCGCGAACCGTGGCGCCGCGAGCAGCAGCGCAGAGACGAACTGCGAGGACAGGGACGCGTCGATGACGACGCTGCCGCCCAGCGCCCAGCCTCGCCCGTGCACGGTCAGCGGCAGCCGGTCGTGGTCGGCGGTCACCTCCACGCCGAGCGCGCGCAGGGCCTGCACCACCGGCGCGAGCGGGCGCTCGTGCGAGCGCGCGTCCCCGTCGAAATGCACGTCGCCGAGGGCGAGGGCCGCCACCGGCGGGAGGAACCGCATCACTGTGCCGGCGTTGCCCACGTCGACCCAGGCGGGTCCGCGAAGCGGTGCCGGCGTGACCGACCAGTCGGCGTCCGCGTCGTCGACCCCGACGCCCATCGCCCGCAGCCCTGCCGCCATGAGCGCGGTGTCCCGGCTGCGCAGCGGCGCGACGAGGGTGCTCGGCTCCTGGGCGAGCGACGCCAGCACGAGCGCCCGGTTGGTCTGGGACTTCGACCCGGGAAGGCGCACGGTGGCACGCACCGGCCCGTCGGCGACGGGAGCCGGCCACGGCGCGATCATGGCCGCGAGCGTAGTGCGGCTCACGTGTTTCCGAGAGGCGCGACTCTCAGACGGGCAGCTTGGCCCGCGCGGTGCGGGCGGCGAGCCGCGCCTCCCGCCGGGCCGTGCGGCGGGTCCGCCGGGTGCCGACGGCGGCGTGGTGACCGGCGTGGCGGGCGCGCCACGCCAGACCGGGGCGTCCCTCGGTGTCGACGGCGGCGAGCATCAGGCCGCCGAGCAGGCCGAGATTCTTGTAGAAGTGGGTGCGCTGCTGGGCCCGCTTCGCGGGGTCTTCCTCCTCCCAGTAGCGGTGCCCGGCCAGCGTCGTCGGGACCAGGCTGCCGGCGAGCAGCGCGGAGGACAGGCGCGGGAAGCGTCCCAGCGCCAGCATCGCTCCGGCGCCGACCTGGACGGCCGCGTTGAGGCGCACCAGCTGCTCGGTGTCCTCGGGGAGGTACGGCATGCGCTCGGCGATCTTGGGCGCGATGAGGTCTGCGGCAGGGACACGCGATCCGGGATTGCGCAGGACGTCGACCCCACCGGTGAGGAAGATCGAGGACAGCAGGGGCCGGGCCAGACGGCGTACGACGGTCATGCCGCGCACCATGCCCGAGCAGCGCGCGGGGTAACCCTCCCGGGGGTCCCCTCTGGCAGGCTGGCAGGCGTGTGTGGACGCTACGCGGCCAGCCGCAACCCTGACGACCTGGTCGAGGAGTTCGAGCTCGAGGAACGGCCGGAGCAGGTGCTCCCGGCGAGCTACAACGTCGCCCCGACCCAGAACGTCTACGCAGTCGTCGAACGGCCGCCTCGGGGAGAGGCGGACGGGCAGCCGACCCGGGCGCTGCACGTGGTCCGCTGGGGCCTGGTCCCGTCGTGGGCGAAGGACCCGAAGATCGGCAGCCGGCTGATCAACGCGCGGATGGAGTCGGTCGCCGAGAAGCCGGCGTTCCGGCGGGCGTTCGCCAAACGGCGGTGCCTGCTCCCCGCGGACGGCTACTTCGAGTGGTACGGCGAGACGAAGGGCAAGAAGCAGCCGTTCTTCATCCGTCCGGCGGACGGGGGCGTGCTCGCGATGGCCGGGCTCTACGAGCTGTGGAAGGACCCGTCCGCGGGCGAGGACGAGGACCCGTGGCTGTGGACCTGCACGGTGCTCACGACCTCTGCGCCGGACGACCTCGGCCGCATCCACGACCGGATGCCGCTTCTCGTCGAGCACGAGCGGTACGCCGAGTGGCTGGACCCGTCGCGCGACGACCCGGAGGAGCTGACGTCGTTGCTGGTGCCGGCCGCGCCGGGCCGGCTGACCGCGTACCCGGTCTCGACCGAGGTCAACAACGTCCGCAACAACTCACCGCACCTCGTCGAGCCGATCCCGGCCGAGCCGCCGCCGGAGGGAGTCGAGCCCGAGGAGGAGCCGGAAAAGCTGTTCTGATGCGGACCGTCGCCACACCGGTCGGTGACGCTCGGGTCGCGGTCGCGTCTGCGCAACGGCCGAAGGCCACGCTCGTCCTGGGCCACGGCGCGGGCGGCGGCATCGAGGCCCGGGACCTCGTCGTGCTCGCCGAGTCGCTGCCGCGCAGCGGCGTCACCGTGGTCCGCGTCGAGCAGCCGTGGCGGGTGGCGGGGCGCCGCGTCGCGGCCCCGCCAGGGACGCTGGACAAGGCCTGGGTCGCCGTCCTCGCCGCCCTCGAGGTCAGCGGACCGCTCGTCGTGGGGGGACGCTCCGCCGGTGCGCGGGTGGCCTGTCGGACGGCCGGCGAGGTCGGCGCGGCCGCAGCCCTCGCCCTGGCCTTCCCACTGCACCCCCCGGGCCGTCCGGAGAGGTCCCGTCTCGACGAGCTGAGCGGCGCAGGCGTCCCGACACTGGTGGTGCAGGGGGAGCGGGACGCGTTCGGCGGTCCGGGCGCCTTCCCGGGAGGTCGCCGGCCGTACGTCGTCCACCCCGTGCCCGCGGCGGACCACTCGTTCCGCGTGCCGAAGGGTCACGACCAGGGCGCGACGCTCGCCACGCTGGCGGCTGTCGTCCGCGACTGGCTGCTCGACCTGGTCGGGTGACCCGGTCGGGGAATCGTGCGGTCGGCCCGGTGGTTGACGCTGGCGATCCCGCACCCCAGGAGGTTCACGTCCTGATGTACGCCCTCGCGCCGGCCGCCCGACGTACGGACGGGTTCTCGGTGTTCTCCGCACCGGACTGGCTCGGCACGGCCGGCGTCGGCCACCGCCGCACCGGGATAGCATCGGGCTCGATGAGCCAGCCCACCGCAGAGAGCGTCGAGGAGCGCAACGCGCGGTTCGAACGCGATGCGTTGCAGTACCTGGACCAGCTCTACTCAGCCGCCTTGCGCATGACCCGCAACCCGGCGGACGCCGAGGACCTGGTGCAGGAGACGTACGCGAAGGCGTACGGCTCGTTCCACCAGTTCCAGGAGGGCACGAACCTCAAGGCCTGGCTCTACCGCATCCTCACGAACACCTTCATCAACACGTATCGCAAGGCGCAGCGCCAGCCGAAGCAGTCCGCCACGGAGACGGTGGAGGACTGGCAGCTGGCGCAGGCCGAGTCGCACATGTCGACCGGTCTGAAGTCGGCCGAGGCGGAGGCGCTCGAACACCTCCCCGACTCCGACGTCAAGGAAGCCCTCCAGCAGATCCCCGAGGACTTCCGCATCGCGGTCTACCTGGCGGACGTCGAGGGCTTCGCCTACAAGGAGATCGCCGAGATCATGGGCACGCCCATCGGCACGGTGATGTCGCGGCTGCACCGTGGCCGCCGCCAGCTGAGGGATCTGCTCGAGGACTACGCGCGCGACCGCGGCCTTGCCCCCGCGGGCGCGCCCGGCGGGGGCGATGGAGGTGAGCAGTCGTGAGCTGTGGCAACCCGCACGAGACGCCGTGCGCCGAGGTGCTGGACCGCGTCTACGAGTACCTCGACGGCGAGATCGACGGCCCGCGCAAGCACGCGATCAAGGAGCACCTCGACGAGTGCTCACCGTGCCTTCGGGAGTTCGGGCTCGAGGAGGCCGTGAAGGCCATCGTGAAGCGCAGCTGCTCGGACCCGGCGCCGCCCGAGCTTCGAGCGAGGGTCCTCTCGAACATCAACGCCGCGCGCAGCGAGCTGCGCGGCCCCGAGCTCTGACCCGTCCGACACGACTCGGCCCGGCCCTCCGCGGAGGAGGAGCCGGGCCGCGTGCTGCTCGGGGTCAGCTGTTGGGACGCTTGCCGTGGTTGGCCTTGCTGTTCTTGCGGGCCTTCTTCTTGCGGGCCTTCTTCGCCATTCCTGCGTCTCCAGAGTCGTCGTGGGGAACACCGGTGTGAACGGTGCGTTCGTCCGTCGTCCATCATCACATGCCCCTGAACGCGCGAAGGAGTCACTGTGCGCGCCACCGTCATCCACGGTCCTCGTGACATCCGGGTCGAAGACGTCCCCGACCCTGAGATCCGCCTGCCCGGTGACGCCCTCGTCCGTGTCGTCGCGTCATGCGTGTGCGGATCGGACCTGTGGCCTTACCGCGGCGTCACCGACACCTCGGAGCCGAGGCGGATCGGGCACGAGTTCGTCGGGGTCGTCGAGGACGTGGGCAGCGAGGTCTCGACGCTCTCGGTCGGCGACTTCGTCATCGCCCCGTTCGCGCTGAGCGACAACACGTGCGTGCACTGCCGGAACGGCGTGCACACCTCCTGCGAGCACGGCGCGTGGTGGGGAGGCGCGGACGAGCGGGGCCTGCCGATCGACGCCGGCCAGGGCGAGGCGGTCCGGGTGCCGATGGCCGACGGCACGCTCGTCGCCACGCCCGAGATGCCGGCGGGCGAGCTGGTGCCGAGCCTGCTCACGCTCTCCGACGTGATGGGGACCGGTCACCACGCGGCGCTGGCGGCAGGGGTCGGCCCGGAGACCTCGGTCGTCGTCGTCGGCGACGGGGCGGTCGGGCTGTGCGCCGTGCTCGCCGCCCGGCGGCTGGGCGCGGAGCGAGTCGTCGCCATGTCGCGACACGCGGACCGGCAGGCGCTGGCCACCGAGTTCGGTGCCACCGACATCGTGGCGGAGCGCGGCGACGAGGGTGTCGCCCGCGTTCAGGCGCTGCTGGGTGGCGTCGGTGCCGACGCCGTCCTGGAGTGTGTCGGGACCAAGGAGTCGATGCAGCAGGCGATCGCTGCGGCGCGACCTGGTGGCCGCGTGGGGTACGTCGGGGTGCCGAACGGGGGAGCGGAGCTGCCGATCCGCCAGCTGTTCAGCAGCAACGTGTCGGTCGGCGGCGGCGTCGCACCTGTCCGGGCGTACCTCGAGGAGCTGTTGCGCGACACGCTCGACGGCTCGATCAAACCCGGTCGGGTGTTCGACCTCGAGCTTCCGCTCGAGCGCGCGGCGGACGCCTACGCCGCGATGGACGAGCGACGGTCGATCAAGACGATGCTGCGTCCCTGAGCGCGGCGGCCCTCAGCCGGCGAGCTGTCGGTTGAGCGCCGCCAGCACCGACCGGGCGACCCCGTCGGCATCGTCCCCGCGGACCACGGCAGCGCCGGTGAGCACCTGCTCGCCGGTGCGCGGGATCATGATCGTCAGCACCGAGAGGGCGATCTCGCGACTGCCCGTGGCCACGATGGCCGACGACTCGACCTCGCACGGTTGTCCGAGCAGCTCGGACACCGCCTCCAGCGTGGCGATCGCCACCAGCCGGGCCCGGTGCGACTGGCCGGCCGGCCCCTGACTCGTCCCCTCGAAGAGGTCGTCACCGACGGCCAGGGTCACCGATGCCTGCGTCACCCCGTTGCCGCTGCGCACGGTGATCGCCGCGATCCTCGGCCGGGCGGCCGGCTCCACGGCCTGCTCGGCCGGCTCCCCGGTCCCCGGGGGCGCCTCCGCCGGGGGCGGCTCAACGGTGCGCACCTCGTCGTCGCCCATCTGGACGACGGAGACGATGCGGTGGTCGATCTCGATGTCGTAGCGCGCCAGCGCGAGTGACTGCACGTCCCGGACCACCTGCTTCGCGGGCTTGCCGGGCGTCGCCAGCACGTGCACCTCGGTCGGCACGGCGTCCGGTCCCGTGACGACGCTGGCTGCTTTGACGCCGGGGATGTGACGGAGCGCGTCCTCGAGCTCAGGCAGCAGGCGCAGGGTGGGCATGTGGTCGGGTCCCTCGGGGTCGTCTGCGGCGGTCGGTGATCTTCAGTGGGTTTCGGTGCCGGCGGGTGCAGCCTTGACGAGGTCGGCAACGATCATTCGGTGTCGTTCCTCAAGACTCCTCGCTGCGGGGGGCCCGGTGGCTGAGGCGCGCTCCGGCGTGTCGCGCGGCGCGGTCGCCGCGGTCACGTCCGCACGTGACTCGACCGTCGTCCTCTGCGCGCCCGCACGCTCGGCCTCGCCGCTCGCGACGTCGGCGGCTTCCTCGTGCACGACGTCGATGAGCTGAGCGACGTAGTCCGCCGCCTCACGACGCGACGCCTCCAGCGCGCCGAGCGCCGTCGGGAGCACCGATCGGGTGTGGTCGGCGAGCAGCCGCAGCGAGGCGCGCTGCCAGAACCGGAGCCGGCGGGCCGCCGCGGCGGTGACCTGTCCTGCCTCGACGGCCAACGCGAGCTCGTGGTCGAACCGTGCCGTCGCGGGGTCGTCCCGGGCGTCGAGCAGTCCGCCGACGAGGTCGGCGTAGACCCGGTCGTGATCTGCCTCGGGTGACATCCGACCCCCTTCCCACGGCTGCTCGTGCCGGCAATGGCGGCCGCGTGCTTTGCCAGTGCTTGGGCCGGAGGCTACGGCAGGACGACCAAGTCGTCGGCCGTGTTGGCCGAGAGGGAGAGGTCGTGCCCACTGAGACGACTCGTTCGGCCCCATGCCTAATGACTAGTCATTTCGGATGAGGACTGTCGGACATGTAGATGCAAAATGGCGAAAGCCTTGACGAGAGGTTTACCCGACCCCTTCACTTGCAGAGCGAACGAGCCGAGGTCCCTTCACAGGGAGGACTTCGGCTCTCCCGCGCCGGCACGGGGCCGCCATGGCGGGGTGCTTGACAACTGCAGAGAGCGTGATCGGGATCGGCAGCACAACAGTGTCAATCAGCAGCGTCGTTTCTTCGTAATGCCGAGCGGATCGTCCCCCTCAGCGGAGCGGATCCTGCACGGGCTGAAATGCAGCGGTGCCCGTGACATGAATCCGAAAGGGATGAGAGTCCTTGAAGAAGATCGTGTCCGCTGTCGAGCAGTTCCTTCAGTCCGGCGCCAGCTGGCGTTGGTGAGAGGAATGCAGCACCCCTGCGCTGCCGGTCCCCGTCACGCTCTCTGCGGCTATCCAAGAACCGGGAGCTCCGACGATGCCTCAGCTGTCGCTCGCAGCGCGACTCTATGTCGCGAGCGTCGT
>DASVBQ010000312.1:0-17803 GCA_036375795.1 Actinomycetes bacterium | reverse complement strand
CGGTCATCACCGTGGTGGGCAACGTGGCGACGGACCCGAAGCTGCGGGTCACGTCCAACGGGACGCGGGTGGTCAGCTTCCGGTTGGCCTCGACCGAGCGGAGGTTCGACAAAGCGCTGAACGGCTGGCGCGACGGCGACACGATCTTCTACACCGTGACGTGCTGGCGCAACGCCGGCGACAACGTCCTCGACTCCGTGACCACAGGCCAGCCGGTTGTCGTGCACGGACGGCTGCGCACAGGGAGCTACGAGAAGGAGGGACAGTCGAGGACCGTGCTGGAGATCGAGGCCTACACGCTCGGCCACGACCTCACGCGAGGTGTGAGCCGCTTCACCAGAGCGAGTCAGTCGGCCCGCGACGACATCGTGCTCGACGACGACGAGGCCACGGTGCCTGGCTCGATGGAGCCGGGTGCGATGGAGCCGAGTGCGGCCCGGACGGGCACATCGATGGCGTCCGCGGCGACAGAGCGCTCCGGACAGGAGGACGAACTGTCCCCGACCGCGGCTTAGAGACCCGGGCCGTAGACCCGCGCCCGGGCCGCCACCGCACCCTCCCCCGGTGTGCGCGGCCCGGGCGCGACCTCGTGGTCAGCGCGAGCCGACAACTCCGGGAACGCCAGTAGCACCGCGAGCCGCCTGCCCACGGGCGCCCGGGGGCGCAGCGAGCGGCCAGCTCTCGGGACACGGGGCGCAGCAAGCGGCCAGCTCTCGGGACCCGGGGCCGCCTCGGGTGCTCGCCGTCGCCGTGGATCGGGCAGCCGTCACGCGCCACTAGGCTGGAGCGCATGGCGGAGTTCATCTACACCATGCGCAAGGCGCGCAAGGCCCACGGCGACAAGGTCATCCTCGACGACGTGACCCTGTCGTTCTACCCGGGCGCCAAGATCGGCGTGCTCGGGCCCAACGGCGCCGGCAAGTCGACGGTCCTGAAGATCATGGCCGGCATCGACCAGCCGTCCAACGGCGACGCCTTCCTGTCCCCGGGATACTCCGTCGGCATCCTCGAGCAGGAACCTCAGCTCGATGAGAGCAAGGACGTCCTGGGCAACGTCCAAGAGGGCATGGGCGCGATCAAGGCGAAGGTCGACCGGTTCAACGAGATCGCCGAGCTGATGGCGACCGACTACAGCGACGAGCTCATGACCGAGATGGGCAAGCTGCAGGAGGAGATCGACCACGCCGACGCCTGGGATCTCGACTCCCAGCTCGAGCAGGCCATGGACGCGCTGCGCTGCCCCCCGCCGGACGCCGACGTCAAGGTTCTCTCGGGTGGAGAGCGCCGCCGGGTCGCGCTGTGCAAGCTGCTGCTCAGCCAGCCCGACCTGCTGCTCCTCGACGAGCCGACCAACCACCTCGACGCCGAGAGCGTGCAGTGGCTGGAGAGCCACCTGGAGAAGTACGCCGGCACCGTCGTCGCGGTCACGCACGACCGCTACTTCCTGGACAACGTGGCGCAGTGGATCCTCGAGCTCGACCGCGGCCGCGCCTTCCCCTACGAGGGCAACTACTCGACCTACCTCGAGACCAAGCAGGCGCGGCTCAAGGTCGAGGGGCAGAAGGACGCCAAGCGCGCGAAGCGGCTCAAGGACGAGCTCGCGTGGGTCCGCTCCAACGCCAAGGGCCGGCAGGCCAAGAGCAAGGCTCGCCTCGAGCGGTACGAGGAGATGGCCGCCGAGGCCGAGAAGACCCGCAAGCTGGACTTCGAGGAGATCCAGATCCCGCCGGGCCCGCGCCTGGGCAGCGTCGTCGTCGAGGTGGACAAGCTGTCCAAGGGCTTCGGCGACCGGCTGCTGATCGACGAGCTGTCGTTCTCGCTGCCACGCAACGGCATCGTCGGCGTGATCGGTCCCAACGGTGCCGGCAAGACCACGCTGTTCAAGATGATCATCGGGGACGAGAAGCCCGACTCCGGGACCATCAAGGTCGGCGAGACGGTCCGCATCTCCTACGTCGACCAGAGCCGTGGCGGCATCGACGCCAAGAAGTCCCTTTGGGAGGTCGTCTCCGACGGCCTGGACCACATCAAGGTCGGCCACGTCGAGATGCCCTCCCGGGCCTACGTCTCGGCGTTCGGCTTCAAGGGGCCGGACCAGCAGAAGCCCGCGGGCGTCCTCTCCGGCGGCGAGCGCAACCGGCTGAACCTGGCGCTCACCCTCAAGCAGGGCGGCAACCTGCTGCTGCTCGACGAGCCGACCAACGACCTCGACGTCGAGACGCTGTCGTCCCTGGAGAACGCGCTGCTGGAGTTCCCCGGCTGCGCGGTGGTCGTCTCCCACGACCGGTGGTTCCTCGACCGGGTCGCGACGCACATCCTCGCCTACGAGGGCGACTCGCAGTGGTTCTGGTTCGAGGGCAACTTCGAGTCGTACGAGAAGAACAAGGTGGAGCGCCTCGGGCCGGACGCCGCACGTCCGCACCGCGCGACCTATCGCAAGCTCACCCGCGGCTGACCGTCCCGTGAGGCACCGCTACCGCTGCTCCATGCGCTGGTCAGACATGGACGCGTACGGGCACGTCAACAACGTCGTCTACCTCACCTACCTCGAAGAGGCACGGGTGGACATGCTCTTCTCGCTGGGCTCCGAGATGGGCAGCAGGGCACTGTCCGAGGGTGTGCTCGTCGCACATCACGAGATCGACTACACCCGCCCGCTCGTCTACCACCCCCGTGGTGTCGACATCGAGATGTGGGTCGGCAACATCAAGGGCGCGTCGTTCGAGATCCGCTACGAGGTACGGGACGAGACGACGGTCTTCGCCCGAGCCGCGTCGGTGCTCGTGCCGTACGACCTGCAGGAGAGCCGTCCGCGGCGGGTCAGCCCCGCGGAGCGGAGCTTCCTCGAGCAGTACCTCCAGCCGGTCGGGTGACGTGATGGCCCGCGGGTCGCGGCCCGCGGCGGCCCTGCTGGCGCTGGGCTTCGGCCTGGTCACGGTCGCGGTGCTCGTACGCGACCCGCTGCCCGGCGAGGTCCGGACGCTCCGCGCCGTCCACGTCGAGGACGAGGGCTGGCGGCGACTGTTGGAGGCCGTGTCCGACGCCACCGACCTCGGTCCGCTCGTCCTGGTGGCCGCGGTCGGGCTCGGCGTTCTGGTCGCCGCCCGTCGACGGTCCGACGCGGTGCTGCTGGTCGCAGTATGTGCCGTCGTCTGGGCGATCAACCCTGTGATCAAGGACCTCGTCGCGCGCCCGCGGCCAGACCTGTGGTCGCTGCCCGCCGGCGTGTCCGAGCACGCGTTCCCCAGCGGTCACGCCGCCAACACAGCGGCCCTGGTCGGTGCCGCGCTCGCCGTGCTGGCGGTCGGCCTGTCCGGGCGCGCCCGGGTGGTGGCTCTGGGCGTCGGGGCGATGGTCCTGCTCGTCGTCGCCGGAGCACAGCTCGCCCTGGGCCGGCACTGGCCCAGCGACGTGCTGGCGGGGTGGCTGTGGGCCGGCGCGTGCCTGGCCGTGGTCTTGTCGGTACGCGCGCGCCGGCCGGCCGGCCGCCACTAGCGGTCAGTCCCGCGCGGCCGGCTCGAGCTCTCGCTCCGGACGTCGCGGCTCCGGGACGGCCGCGTGCGGCTCGACCCGCAGCGGGCGGGCGGCCCACGCCGGCAGCCACCAGTTCCACTTGCCGAACAAGGACACCAGGGCCGGCACGAGCAGCGCACGCACGATCGTGGCGTCGAGCAGGATCCCGATTCCGAGTGCCGTGGCGAACACCTTGATGTCCGTGCCCGGTGAGGAGGTCAGCGCCAGGAAGGCCATGAACAGGATCAGTGCGGCGCCGGTCACCAGCCGGCCGGTCCGCGCGAGACCGGTAACGACCGCGTCATCCGTGTCGCCGCTCTTGTCGTACTCCTCCCGCATCCGCGCCAGGATGAACACCTCGTAGTCCATGGACAGCCCGAACAGGAACGCGAAGATCAGCACCGGCAGCCAGAAGGTGACCGCACCCGTCGGCGCGATGTCGAAAACTTGCTGTGAGCCGTGGCCCTGCTGCCAGAACAGGACGGTCGCGCCGAAGGTCGCCGCCACGGAGATCACATTGAGCAGGACGGCCTTCACCGGCAGCAGGATCGATCGGAACGTCCGCACCAGCAGGACGAACGTCACCAACGCGATCAGCCCGAGGGAGTACGGGAAGTTCTTGTAGACGGCGTTGATGTAGTCGAGGACCGTGGCACCGACGCCGGCGATGCCGACCACCCCGGGCACGTCGGTGACTGCGTCGTCGACCCGCTCCACGACCTCGGCCTTGGTCGAGTCGACGGCCTCGTCCTGCGGGATGACCGCCACGAGCGCCGAACCGTCCTTGCGCCAGTCGGGGGTGTCGGGCGCCACGGCTGCGGCGACGCCGTCGACGCCGGCTGCGCGCTCGGCGACCTGCTCGGCCGAGCCGCTGGGATCGTCCCCTTGCACGAGAACCTCGAGCGGCGACACGACACCGGACGGCACGCCACCGTCGTGCAGGGTCTGCAGGCTCTCGTACGCAGGTCCGCCGCTCGCCAACGAGGAGGTCTGGGCCTGACCGATCTTGATGTCGAAGATCGGGACGATGAGCAGCGCGAGCGCCGCGAGCGCGAGGCCCGCCGCCATCCAACGCCAGCGCACGATGGTCCGCCCCCACGCGGTCCAGCCCGGGGACTGCTTCCCCTCGTGGCGGATCCGGGGCCAGTCGACTCGCGGCCCGATGCCGCCGAGCATCGCGGGCAGGAGGGTGAGGATCACCAGCGTGCTCACCAGCGGGATGAGCATGCCGCCGACACCCATGCTGCGCAGCAGCGGGACGGGGATCACCAGGAGCGCGCACAGGCTGATCGCGACGGTCCCCGCGCTCGCGACCACCGCGTGGCCGGCGTACTTCATCGCGACGACCACCGCGTCGTAGTTGTCGAGGCCGTGAGCACGCTCCTCACGCCACCGGTTGACGACGAGGAGGGAGTAGTCGACCGCGACACCGAGCCCGACGAGCGCGATGAGGAACTGCACCACGAAGCTGATGTCGAACACGTAGGTCCCGAGCAGCACGATCGTGAACGTCGTGAGGATCGACACGGCCGCGATGATCAGCGGCACGAGGGCCAGGAACGACGCGAACAGGAACAGCAGCACAGCCAGCGCACCGAGACCGCCGATGATCGTGTCGATGAGCAGGCTGGGCGCCTCCGGGTCGTCGGTGCCCTGGGCGAGCAGGTTGTAGCCGGTGACCCCCCACTCGAGGTCGCTCTGTGCGGTCGCCTTCTCCAGGATGGGCCGCATGGCGACGTCCGGGCCGACGTCGGTGAAGCTCTCGAACGGCTCCGGGTAGACCAGCGCGTACGTGGTGCGCCCGTCGTCGGTGAGGAACACCGGGTCCTGCGTGTCGGCGTAGCTGACCATCCGGGTGCCGGGCAGGGCCTGCTTCACCTCGTCGAGCACCGGCGTGATCTGGTCGAGCTCTGCCTCGACCGTGGTGCCCTCCGGGACCGTGACCACGGCGATGGTGGGCGGGTTGGACCCACCGTTGTCGTACGTCTCCAGGAGCTGCTTCTCGGTCTCGTAGCCCGGCTGGCCCGGCAGCGAGAAGTCGACGGTGAGACGCTCCGCCGTGCGTCCCGCGGCGAGCGCGCCGACCACGAACATCAGCAGCCAGAAGACCATGACGAGCCGCCGGTGGCGCAGGACGAACTCGGCGAGACGAACCATCAGTAGCTCCCAGGCAGGCGGGCAGGGCAGGGTCGACGCTAGGACAGACCCCTGACAGCCGTCCTTCTCATCGCCACGGGTTCAGGGAGCGTTCAGGGACGACCCTGATGGTGCATCAGGGACAAAGCCCGACAAGCCGGCGCTGGTGGCGGCATGTGCGCGCAGAGCTGCGCATTGGCTGACGAGGCCTCCAGGCGGACACTCGGGGGTGGCGAGGGGAGTCCGCCATGTCACATCTCCTGCGAACCGCACCCACCGATCAGGCCGCGATCGAGGAGCTCGAGAACGGCTTTCGGGGCGAGGTGGTGCGCCCGACCGACATCGCCTACGAGCAGCACCGGCGGGTGTGGAACGGGGCCATCGACCGGCATCCCGCTGTCATCGCCCGCTGCGCGGGAGTGGCTGACGTGATGGCTGCCGTCCGGTTCGGACGCCGGACCGGGCTCCCGGTCGCCGTGCGCAGCGGCGGCCACAGCTTTCCCGGCCTGTCCGTCTGCGACGACGGTCTGGTCATCGACCTGTCGCTGATGAAGGGCGTGCGGGTCGACCCCGTCGAGCGGCGGGTCCGCGTGCAGGCCGGTGTACGGCTCGGTGAGCTGGACCGGGAGACCCAGGCGTTCGGCCTGGCCGTGCCGGCCGGAATCGTCGCGCACACCGGGGTCGCCGGCCTGACGCTGGGCGGTGGGATCGGCTGGCTGATGCGCAAGTACGGGCTGACGATCGACCAGCTGCTCTCGGTGGACCTGGTCACGGCCGACGGCGAGCTGGTCAAGGCCAGCGACGACGGGAACGCCGACCTGTTCTGGGCGCTCCGTGGGGGTGGTGGCAACTTCGGTGTCGTCACGGAGTTCGAGTTCCGCCTCAACCCGCTCGGCCCGCAGGTGCTCGCGGGCCCGGTGATCTGGCCGATGGAGCTGTCAGCAGAGGTCATGCGCTTCTACCGGGACTGGATCACCGACGTGCCGGACGACCTCACGACGGTGGTGGTGCACCGCAAGGCGCCTCCGCTGCCGAGCATTCCGAGGGAGCTGCACGGACTCCCGATCGTGAGCGTGACGGCGTGCTACGCCGGAGACATCGAGGAGGGCGAGCGAGTGCTCGCGCCGATGAAGGCGTTCGGGCCTCCGCTGCTGGACCTGTGCGCACCGAAGCCGTTCGTCGAGCACCAGGCGATGTTCGACCCCTCGTTGCCCGAGGGCTGGTGGTACTACTTCCGGGCCTGTGACGTGGACAGGCTCAGCGACGAGGTCATCGACATCGTCGCCGACCACGCCCAACGGATGCGGTCGGCGGTGACCGCCTTCCCGATCTTCCATCTCGGTGGCGCCGTGTCACGGGTTGCGGACCGCGAGACCGCGTTCAACGGGCGCGGGGCGGGCCACACCGTCAACGTCAACGCGACGACCGTCACCGCCGACGGGTTCGCGCACGAGCGCGAGTGGTCGCAGGCACTCTGGACGGCGCTGCAGCCCTACCACACCGGCGTCTACGTGAACTTCCTCATGGACGAGGGGGAGGACCGCATCCGCGCGGCCTACGGCGCCGAGAAGTACCACCGACTGCGGGCGGTCAAGCGGAGGTTCGACCCCGACAACTTCTTCCGGCTGAACCAGAACATCCCACCCGGGGGGCCGGAGGAGACGCCACGCGTGCCACGGCCGGCGCAGCCGACGGCCTGACCGTCCGCACCGGGCCGTGCCGGGCCGTGCCGGGCCGTGCCGGTCCGCGCCGTGCCGGGGAGTGTCAGGCCGTGCCCGAGGATCAGCGCACGCGCAGCCACGCCGCGGTGTCGGTCGGCAGCCGGCCGTCGAGCACCGGACTACTGGAGAGCAGGATCTCGTCGTGCGCCGGCAGTGGCGCGGCCTCGGCGCCGAGGTTGACGACGCACACAACGGCCGGGCCGTCCGCCGCCTGCCTGCGGAACGCGAGCGACCCCGCAGGTGACTCGAGCCACTCCATCCCCTCGCTGAGGAGCAGGTCGCGGCGCAGCCGAAGGGCGGCGCGGTAGAGCTCGAGCGTGGAGCCGTCCACGCCCTCCTGCGCCGCCACCGACAGGGCGGACCAGCCCGCCGGCTGCGGCAGCCAGGGGTCTCCCGGTCCGAACCCGAGCGACGGGCCGTCCTCGGTCCACGGGATCGGGACCCGGCAGCCGTCCCGCCCGCGCACGGTGTGACCTGACCGTTCCCAGGTCGGGTCCTGCAGCAGCTCCTCGGGCAGGTCCCGGACCTCCTCGAGACCCAGCTCCTCGCCCTGGTACACATACGCCCCGCCGGGCAGTGCGAGCATCAGCAGCGCCGCCGCGCGCGCCCGACGCAGGCCGGTCTGGCCGCCGCCGTACCGCGTCACCTCCCGGGTGACGTCGTGGTTGGACAGCACCCAGGTGGTGGGGGCGCCGACCGCGGAGTCGGCGGCGATGCAGGTGTCGATGACCGAGCGCAGCGCCGCCGCCCGCCACCTGCACTTGACGAAGTCGAAGTTGAACGCGCTGTGCAGCTCGCCGGGCCGGACGTAACGTGCCCGACGCTCGGCAGTCGCTACCCATGCCTCGCCGACGAGCATGCGCTCACCGTCATAGGAGTCGGTGACCCGCCGCCACCCTTCGTACACCTCGTGCACCTCGTCGCGGTCCCAGAACGGGTGGTCCAGGCGCGTGGTCGGCTCGAGGATGTCCTCGGCGTCGTCCCCGACGTCGGGCATCCCGGGGTCCTTGGCCAGCCCGTGCGCGACGTCGATGCGGAACCCGTCCACGCCCCGGTCCAGCCAGAACCGCAGGATGTCGTGGAACTCCTCGACCACCTCCGGGTTGGTCCAGTCGAGGTCCGGCTGCTCGGGGGCGAACAGGTGCAGGTACCACTCGCCGTCGGGCACCCGCTCCCAGGCGGGGCCGCCGAAGACCGACAGCCAGTCGTTGGGCGGCAGGTCGCCGCCGGGGCCGCGGCCCTTGCGGAAGATGTAGCGCCTGCGCGCCGGCGAGCCGGGCGGGGCCGCCAGCGCCTCCTGGAACCAGGCATGCCGGTGCGAGGTGTGGTTGGGGACCAGGTCGATGATCAGCCGCAGGCCGTGCGCGTGCGCCTCCTTCACCAGCCGCTCGGCCTCGTCCAGGGTGCCGAAGAGCGGGTCGATGTCGCGGTAGTCGGCGACGTCGTAACCGCCGTCGGCCATCGGGGAGGGGTAGAACGGCGTGATCCACACCGCGTCGACGCCGAGGTCGCGCAGATACGGCAGCCGAGACCGGATTCCGGCCAGGTCTCCGACGCCGTCACCGTCGGAGTCGGCGAAGCTGCGGATGTACACCTGGTAGATGACGGCGGTGCGCCACCACGGGGCGGCCGGCGAAGCCGCAGGGGTGGTCGGACGGCCGGTCGTCGGGGTCTGGTCGCTCACCCGACGATCCTTCCAGGGCGGGCGGGACCTCAACCACGCCGACCGTCAGTCGGGACTGTTGACCAGGCTGTTGGCGGCCATCACGAGGTAGTCCCAGAGCAGCGTCTCGGCATCCGCCGGCAGGTCGAGCGAGTCCACCGCGTCGCGCATGTGGCGCAGCCAGGCGTCGCGCTCCGCAGCGCCGATCCGGAACGGGACGTGACGCATGCGCAGGCGAGGGTGGCCGCGTCGGTCGGAGTACGTCCGAGGACCGCCCCAGTACTGGACGAGGAACATCCGCAGCCGCTCCTCCGCGCCGGAGAGGTCCTGCTCGGGATACAGCGGCCGCAGCACCGGGTCGTCGGCGACCCCCTCGTAGAAGTTGTGGACGAGCCGGCGGAAGGTCTCCTCGCCCCCGACGGCGTCGTAGAAGGTGGGCGCGTCCCCGCGCCCGGCCGGAATACTCACGTCTGCCATGGTGTCATGCGAGGACACCTGGGCAGTGAGCCCGAGACCGCTGCAGACGCACTGGAGGACTGATGGCCACGACGCGCACCGCCAACGCCCACTGGCAGGGCTCGCTTCTCGAGGGCACGGGACAGGTGTCCCTCGACTCCTCGGGCGTCGGGACGTACGACGTGAGCTGGCCGGCACGCGCGGAGCAGCCGAACGGCATGACCAGCCCCGAGGAGCTGATCGCCGCCGCGCACTCGGCCTGCTTCTCCATGTTCCTCTCCAGCCTCCTGTCGAAGGCCGGCCACCAGGTCGAGACGATCGACACCAGGGCCGACGTGACCTTCCAGCCCGGCGAGGGGATCACCGGCAGCCACCTGACCACACGCGCGTCGGTGCCCGGCCTGTCGGCCGAGGAGTTCGCGACGTTCGCCGAGGACGCCAAGAAGGGCTGCCCGGTCAGCTCCGCACTCACCGGGACGACCATCACCCTCGACGCGTCGCTCGCCTGACCGAGCGGCACCCGGTCCGTCAGACCTGGGCGGTGCCGGTCGCGGGTGGGTAGACCGGCGGCGGGACGCGGACCCCCTCGCGGTCGAACGCCTCCTTGATGCGCTCCCGCAGCTCGCGCTGCACGCCCCAGTGCTCGTTCGGCGCGCACTTGGCTATGACCCGGATGGTGACCGCCGTGCCGGTGACGGACTCGACGCCCGCGACGGTGGGCGGCTCGAGCAGCTTCGCCGACCACGCCTCGTCCTGCGCCATCGCCTCCGCGGTCTCGGCGATCAGGCGCTGCACCCGGGGGATGTCCTCGGTGTAGGCGACCCCCACGTCCACGATGCCCGTCGACCAGCCCTGGCTGTGGTTGCCGACCTGCAGGATCTCGCCGTTGCGGACGTACCACACGACGCCGGTGCCGTCGCGCAGCCGCGTCACGCGCAGGCCCACCGCCTCGACCGTGCCTATCGTGCCCATGCCGGTGTCGACGAGGTCACCCACGCCGTACTGGTCCTCGAGGATCAGGAAGATGCCGGACAGGAAGTCCTTCACCAGCGTCTGCGCGCCGAAGCCGACCGCGATGCCGACGATCCCGGCGCTGGCCAGCAGTGGGCCGATCGGCAGACCGATCACGTCGAGGATCATCAGGAACGCGACGCTCATGATGACGCCGGTCGTGACGCTGCGCAGGACCGACGCCATCGTCTCCGCACGCTGCTTGCGCCGCTCGGAGAGCAGCGGGCTCGACTCGAGCAGCTTCTGCCCCTTGCCCTTGGCCAGGACCCCGGGCACCGTGCCTTCGGCCGCGCGGTGCGCCAGCCGGCGGATCACCCGGTGCAGCAGCAAGCGCACGAGGACCGCGATGACGACGATGGTCGCGATGGCGACCGGCTTGGCGAGCAGCCAGTCGGCGGACTCGGCCAGCCAGTCGACACCGGTCCAGTCGTAGACGCGGTCGCAGAGGGTGTCAGTCTGCTTGTCGTCGACGCAGCTGCGGAACCGGATCGCCGCGATCGGCAGGGACGGGTCGGCCGCGAACGGCACGGTGTGGCCTCCAGGGGACGGACGTACAAGCACGGGCCGGCACAGTCAGCGCCAGGCCCCGACGTCCGAGGCTAGCGAGAGATCAGTCCAGCCCGAGACCGGTCCACCGTGCGGCGAAGCTCAGCGTGTCGACGGTGAGCGCGACCGTGCGGCTCAGCGCGCGGGCGCCGTGACCGACGTCACCCTCGCGGCGCAGCAGGACCGGACGGTCGCCGGCAGTCGCGTGCTGCAGCGCGGCGCACATCTTGCGGGCGTGCAGGGGGTCGACACGGGTGTCACCGTCGAAGACCGTGAACAGCGTGGCCGGGTAGTCGACGCCTTCGCGCACGTGGTGGTACGGCGAGTAGGAGAGCAGCCAGGTCAGCTCCTCGGCGACGGCGGCGCTGCCGTACTCGTCCGACCAGGTTGCCCCGAGACCGAACTGCTCGTAGCGCACCATGTCCAGCAGCGGCGCCGAGCAGACGGCGGCGGCGAACAGCTCGGGTCGCTGGGTGAGCGCGGCGCCGACCAGCAGCCCGCCGTTCGACCCGCCCGAGACGGCCAGGCGCTCCGGGCTGGTCCAGCCGTCGGTCACCAACCGCTCCGCCGCTGCGAGGAAGTCGTCGAAGACGTTCTGCTTGTTCTGGCGCATGCCCGCGCGGTGCCACTGCTCGCCCTCTTCGGAGCCGCCGCGCAGGTTGGCGATCGCGTAGACGCCGCCGGCCTCGACCCAGGCCAGCAGCCCGGCCGAGTAGCCCGGGGTCAGCGGTACGCCGAAGCCGCCGTAGCCGTAGAGCACGGTGGGGCGCGGGCCGTCCGGCTCCTTGGTCGGGGCGAGGACGACCATCCGCACCGTGGTGCCGTCGGCGGAGACGTACTCCACCTGCCGCGCGTGCACCTCCGGCACATCGACGCTGCCCGGCGCCGAGGCCCACAGCTCGGTGTCGCCCGTCGTCGCGTCGTAGCGGAACACCGACGCCGGCGTGACGTGGTCCGTGTAGCCGAACCACGCCTCGTGGCCACCCTCCGGCCGCTCGCTGAGACCAGTCACCGAGCCCAGCCCGGGCAGCGGGACACTGCCCGTCCGGCGGCCGGACTCCAGCTCGTGGGTGCTGATCTCGCCCATGGCGTGCCGGGTCCAGCTGCACAGGAGCACGCCCGTGGACAGCTCGTCCCCGTCGAGGATGGCGTAGCCCTCGAGGACCGCCTCGTCGTCCTCGGGCACCAGGTCGGTCCAGGTCTCGTACGACGGGTCCTCCGGGGTCGTCACCGCGATCCGGCCGCGCGGGGCGTCGCGGTCGGTGAAGACATAGACCCGCCCGTCCCGCCCGACCTGCAGCGCGGTGCTCGCGTCGACGCCCTCCTGCACCACGCGGAGGTCCGGCGTCTCCAGGGGACCGGCCGAGAGGTCGGCCAGCCACAGGTCGTTGCGTGGTGCGGTCCCGGCCGAGGCGCCGACGACGAGCCACCGGCCGTCCATCGACACGCTGACGCCGTAGTAGTTGGTCATGTCCAGGCCGTCGCCGAAGACGAGCGCGTCGTCGTCGGGGTTCGTGCCGAGATGGTGCAGCCACACCCGTCGGTGGTACTGCGCCTCGTCGGCGGGGACCTGGTCCGGCGCGACCCGGCGTACGTAGAAGAAGGCCTCGCCGCCCGGCAGCCACGCCACCGGGGAGTAGCGGGCCCGGTCGATCGGGCCGTCGACGTGCTGGCCGGTCGCCACGTCGAGGACGTGCAGGACCGACTCCTCTGTGCCACCGGCCGAGAGCTGGTACGCCAGCAGGCGGCCCTCCTTCGAGGGTTGCCAGGCGTCGAGGGTCGTCCCGCCCGACGGGTCCACCGTGACCGGGTCGACGAGCACGCGCTCGGTGCCGTCGGGGTCGACCGTCAACAGGACGGCATGCTCCTGCTCCGCGGTACGCCGCACGAAGAACTGCCGGTCGCCACGCCACGACGGCGTGCCGACGGTCCCGGCTCCGAGCAGCTCGGTCACCCGAGCTCGCAGCCGCTCGCGACCCGGCAGGTCGGCCGTGTGCTCCTCGAGCAGGGCGTCCTGGGCCGCCGCCCACGCCACCGTCTCCGGCGCCTCGGCATCCTCCAGCCACCGGTACGGATCCGGCACCGAGGTGCCGTGCAGCTCGTCCGCGGCGTGCGACCGGGGGGCCTCGGGGTAGGCGGGGCGCGTCATGGCGGACACCCTAAGTGTTGGCATTCGGCGCAGGCTCGGGCGACACTGGGCGCACGCGACCCGGCACGAGCCACGTGTCGGGCCTCTCGCTGGGAGGCGCGAGTGGGCCACGCCCTGGTGCTCAACGCGACGTACGAGCCGCTGTGCGTCGTGCCGGCGCGGCGCGCGCTGCTGCTCGTGCTGATGCACAAGGCGGTCGCCGTCGAGGACTCCGAGATCGTGCTGCACAGCGCAGCCCTCGCGATCAGTGCCCCGTCGGTCGTACGCCTCATGCGCTACGTCCGCATCCCCTACCGCGGCCCGGTCCCTCTCACGAGACGGGCCGTGTTCGTACGTGACGGCGGTCGGTGCGTCTACTGCGGCACCGCCGCGACGAGCATCGACCACGTCGTCCCGCGCAGCCGGGGCGGCCGCCACGAGTGGAGCAACGTCGTCTCGGCCTGCCGGCGGTGCAACCACGTCAAGGCCGACCGCACGGTCGCCGACCTCGGCTGGCGCATCCACCCGCCGCAGGAGCCGACCGGCGTGGCGTGGCGAGTGCTCAGCACCGGGCGCTCCGACCCGATCTGGGCGCCGTACCTCGCCGCGTACGGCGGCGAGAGCGTCGTCGGCGTAGCCACCGCCTGACCACACGCGAAAGGGGCCGGCACCGGTGACCGGCGCCGGCCCCTGTCAAGGGCTCAGGGTCTCACCCACCCGTGTACTGGAAGATGTAGAGCCCGTAGTCGCGGTCGCTGGCTGCGACGTACTCCGTGCCCTCGTGCTGGAACACATCGACACCCCAGAAGTTGTTGCCGCCTTGGTCGATGAACCGCCCGACCTCGACGAGCTGGTCGTCCTGGACCTGCACGACGCGCAGGCCGCCGGCGTAGTACGACAGGTAGGCGAGGTCGTCGCGGGCGTGCGAGGTCGCCACCTCGTGCACCGAGAGGTCGCCGTAACCCTTGGCGAAGTCCGGGTCGATGGCCTCCGGGATGACGTACTGGTCCAGGTCCTCCAGCTTGCCCTCGCCGTTCTTGAAGAGGTGCACGTAGCCCCAGCCGTTGAAGAACGCCTCGACGTTGACCGAGGCGCCGACCGCGCCGACCGCCGGCTCGGCGCTCGGGTCATACGGCAGGACATAGCTCGGCGGGCTGTCGAACATGTCGTGGAACGCGGTGTGGGTCGTGCACACCGTCGGGAAGGAGAGACCCTGCGGGTACCCGCCGGAACCGCAGTACGCCTCGTCGGCATCCGCCGAGCCGAGGTGCCGGTTGACCAGCACGACCGCGTCGTACCCGGCCGCGTGCGCCTCGGCCGCCTTCTGGCCGGGGAAGCACGCCTCCTCCGGTGCTGTCGGGTCGCCCACCGGGCCGCGCTGCAGGACGACGATCTTCTCCTCGCCCGGAGCCAGTGTCACCCCGGCGAGCGCCGCGGAGGCCGGAGGTACCGGCGCCGAGTCGGGACAGCCGTAGCCCCCGTACACAACGGGTCCGTTGAGCCGCTTGTCGGGCAGGTCGGCCACCGAGCCGCCGCCGCCGACGGCGACGGCGTCGTATTCGACCCCCGCGACCGAGAACGGCCCGCTCCGGTACGGCGAGAAGTCCTCGTCGGTCGCGATCAGGTACTCGTTGTCGCGGGTCCACTCGGACTGGTGCCCGTTGCCCTCCGGCGCTTCGCCCGCGTAGGGCGTGCCGGCGAGCGCGGGGTCGGTCATGGCGTAGTCGGAGTCGGCGACGTAGGAGATGGCCTTCGGATCGGTGACGTCGAGGATCACGTACCCCGCGTCCCAGTACGAGGCCGACATGAGGAACCGCTCACCGGCCTGACGGACCACCATGTCGTGCAGGAAGACCTCGGTCAGGTTGGCCGGAGTCGACTGAGTGATCGGAATGTCCTTGAACTCCTCGGCGAGGTCGTACTCGGCCGTGAGGAACGGCTTCTTGGGATCGGTGATGTCCATGATGTCGAGGTCGACCGCCTCCTCGTTGTCCACGATGGCGGCGTAGGCACGGTCGCCGGCGTCCCAGGCGAACACGCTGTGGATCTCGTGCGCGTCCTTCTTGCCCTGGCCGGTCACGTCGAAGTCGCCGATACCCTCGGCCAGCGGGACCGGGTGTCGCGGGTTGGACACGTCGTATATGTTCATCCCACCGAAGCCGGACGCCTCGTTGCACTTCTCGTTGTTGCTCACCAGGATGTCGCCGCTGTATGCCGACGTGTCGATCGTCAGCGCCTGGATGCCCTCGCCGGGGTAGCTGCCCTCCTTCGCCCCGATGAAGGCGACCTCCTCGGGGTTCGCCGGGTCGGCGATGTCCACGACATGCACGCCGTTGTACTTGCACGTCACGACGCCCCAGGCGGCGAGGTAGGCGTAGCCCTTGAACACCCCGACGTCGGCGATCTTCTCCGGGACGACGTTCTTGAGCTTCAACTTGCTGATGAGGTCGACGCCCTCCTCTGTCTGCGGCAGGTGTCCGGCGGTGTCGCCGTGCTGGTGGGTGTCTCGCGCGACGTCGTCGGCGGACCCGTCGTCGTGGCCGGGGTGACCGGAAGCGAGGCCGGGGACGGCCAGGACGAGCCCGGCCGCGGCGGCGAGGGCGAGTACCGCCCGTTGGGGTGATCTGGTCATGGCGCTCCTTGTGGGTGAGATGACCTGGCGGAACCGTAATGTGACCTCGGTCACAATGAAAAGAGACAAGACGGCGTAATTACGGACAGTCATGACACGCACACGGCATGTCCTCGTTGATCGCTAGGGTCGTCGAGTGACCCAGCTGCACGAGCTCAGTGCGGTGGATCAGGGCGCGGCCGTCGCCCGCCGTGATCTGTCGCCGGTCGATCTCGCCGAGCACTACCTGGAGCGGATCGGCCGGCTCTCCGACGAGGTCGGCGCCTACGTCACCGTGACCGCCGACCTCGCCGTCGACCAGGCCCGGCGGCTCGAGGTGGAGGCGCTGCGCGGCGAGCTGCGGTCGCCGCTGCACGGCGTTCCCGTCCCGGTCAAGGACCTCAACCTGACTCGTGGCATCCGCACCACGTTCGGCAGCGCCGCCTTCGCCGACAACGTGCCCGAGGTCGACGACCACGTCGTGACCCGGCTGCGGGATGCCGGGACGGTGCTGCTCGGCAAGACCAGCGCGTCGGAGCTGGGGCTGCCCTGCTACACCGAGCCGGCACTGGTCCCGCCGTCGCGCACGCCCTGGGACCTCGCGCGGATGGCCGGGGGGTCCAGCGGTGGGGCGGCCGCCGCGGTGGCCGCCGGACTCGCGCCGGTCGCGCACGGCAACGACGGCGGCGGGTCGGTGCGCATCCCGGCGAGCTGCTGCGGGCTGGTTGGGCTCAAGCCCTCCCGCGGCCGGGTCAGCGGCGGCCCGGTCCGCGGCGACGTGAGCGGCCTGCCCTGCGAGGGCGTGCTGGCCCGCACCGTCACGGACGCGGCCGCCCTCCTCGACACGATGGCCGGCCCGATGCCCGGCGACCCGCACTGGGCGCCCCCGCTGCCGGCAGGCGAGACGTTCCTCGGCCACACTGGCCGGGAACCGGGCCGTCTGCGGATCGGCCGGTTCGCGACCGCGGTCATCGCGGAGGTCGACGTCGACCCCGAATGCCTGCGGGCGTACGAGGAGACCAGTCGCCTGCTCGACTCCCTCGGGCACACCGTCGTGGACGTCCCAGCGCCGCTCCCGCACGACGTCGTGCCGCACTTCGAGACCGTCTGGTCGGTGCTGTCGACGCTCGCCCCGGTGGAGCGGGCGCGCGAGGGCGAGCTGCGGCCGTTCACGCGGTACCTGCGGGAGCGGGGCCGGACCCAGACCGGTCCCGCCCTCGCGATGGCAATCGTCTCGTTGCAGGTGCTGGCGCGGCAGGCAGTCGCCCGCCTGTCCGCGTACGACGCTGTGCTCTCGCCCACGCTCGCCGTGCCGCCCCTCCCGGTCGGCGCGATCCGCGACGACGACGACCCCGCCGGCGACTTCGAGGCCAACAAGCGGTTCACTCCGTTCACCGCGGTCTGGAACCTCACCGGGCAGCCGGCGGTGACGCTGCCCCTGCACTGGACGCCGGACGGTCTGCCGGTCGGCGTGATGCTCGCCGGCCGTCCGGCGGGGGAGGCCGGCCTGCTCGCGCTGTGCGCGCAGGTCGAGGCCGCGGCGGGGACGGTGTGGCTGGACGGGGGGCCGGGACGCGCTGCGAGACCAGCCTGCTGGTGAGGCACACTCGTCGGCGATGTCCGACGACCCGACGCCCGACCAGGTGCCCGACCAGCGGTCCCTCCAGCTCTCCGACGAGGGCCTGCTCCGGGAGCTGGCCGAGGCGCACGGGGTCGCCACCGACTTCTGGGACTGGCAGGGCAGGCACTGCCCGGTGCCGCGCGAGTCCGTCGTCGCGGTGCTCGTCGCCCTCGGTGTGCCCGCCCACACCGACGAGGCCGCCCGAGCCTCGTTGCACGACGTGCGCGAGCGCCCCTGGCGTCACACGCTGCCGCCCTGTGTGGTGACCCGCTCAGGTCGTGAGCACGACGTGCCGGTGCACGTCCCGCACGGCGACCAGGTGAGCCTCCGGGCCGAGCTCGAGGCTGGTGGCCAGGTCCAGCTGGTACAGGCCGACCGTTGGGTCGAGCCACGTGAG
>DASVBQ010000305.1:0-5768 GCA_036375795.1 Actinomycetes bacterium | reverse complement strand
CGCGGCAGGCAGTCGCCCGCCTGTCCGCGTACGACGCTGTGCTCTCACCCACGCTCGCCGTGCCGCCCCTCCCGGTGGGCGCGATCCGCGACGACGACGACCCCGCCGGCGACTTCGAGGCCAACAAGCGGTTCACTCCGTTCACCGCCGTCTGGAACCTCACCGGGCAGCCGGCGGTGACGCTGCCCCTGCACTGGACGCCGGACGGTCTGCCGGTCGGCGTGATGCTCGCCGGCCGTCCGGCGGGAGAGGCGGGGCTGCTCGCGCTGTGCGCGCAGGTCGAGGCCGCGGCGGGGACGGTGTGGCTGGACGGGGGGCCGGGAGGCGCTGCGAGACCAGCCTGCTGGTGAGGCACACTCGTCGGCGATGTCCGACGACCCGACGCCCGACCAGGTGCCCGACCAGCGGTCCCTCCAGCTGTCCGACGAGGGCCTGCTCCGGGAGCTGGCCGAGGCGCACGGAGTCGCCACAGACTTCTGGGACTGGCAGGGCAGGCACTGCCCGGTGCCGCGCGAGTCCGTCGTCGCGGTGCTCGCCGCCCTCGGTGTGCCCGCCCACACCGACGAGGCCGCCCGAGCCTCGTTGCACGACGTGCGCGAGCGCCCCTGGCGGCACACGCTGCCGCCCTGTGTGGTGACCCGCTCAGGTCGTCAGCACGACGTGCCGGTGCACGTCCCTCACGGCGACCAGGTGAGCGTCCGGGCCGAGCTCGAGGAGGGTGGCCAGGTCCCGCTGGCACAGGCCGACCGGTGGGTCGAGCCACGTGAGGTCGCGGGCGCGTTGGTCGGCGAGGCCACGTTCGTCGTCCCGCCGGACCTCCCCCTCGGCTGGCACACGCTGGTCGCCACGACCGGTCCGGCAGGGGCAGAGCACCGCGCCGCGCTGGTCGTCACGCCGGACCGGCTGCCCGCCCTCGTCGCCACCGCGTGGGGGCTGATGACACAGCTCTACTCCGTGCGCTCGAAGCGGTCCTGGGGGCACGGCGACCTGGACGACCTCGCCGAGCTCGCGCAGTGGAGTGCCGCCGACCTCGGCGCCGGCTTCGTGCTGGTCAACCCGTTGCACGCGCCGTCGCCCACGACGCCTGTCGCCCCGTCGCCCTACCTGCCCGTCACCCGCCGGTTCGTCAGCCCGCTGTACGTGCGGGTCGAGCTCGTCCCCGAGTACGCGTACCTGACCGGGGCCGTGCGGGCCGAGATCGAGCGGATGGCGCTGCTGCAGCGCTCGCTCAACACGGCCGACGTGCTGCTCGACCGGGACGCGGTGTGGGAGGCCAAGCGCTCGGCGCTGACGCTCGTCCATGCCGTGGCGCGCAGTCCTGCACGCGAGGCCGACTACCGAGCCTTCGTCCAGCGCGAGGGCAGCGGCCTGCTGGACTTCGCCACCTGGTGCGCGCTCGCCGAGGTGCACGGCCCGACGTGGACAGAGTGGCCCGAGGGGTTGCGCGACCCGGCCTCGCCCGAGGTCGCGACGGCGCGCGCGGCGCTGGCCGAGCGGGTCGACTTCTTCTGCTGGCTGCAGTGGGTGCTCGACGAGCAGCTCGCCGCCGCGCAACGCCGCGCTGTCGAGGCCGGGATGGCGATCGGTGTCGTGCACGACCTCGCCGTCGGCGTGCACCCGGACGGCGCCGACACCTGGGCCCTGCAGCGGGCGATGGCGCGTGGCGTGAGCGTCGGCGCACCCCCGGACGCGTTCAACCAGGTCGGCCAGGACTGGTCCCAGCCGCCGTGGCGCCCGGACCGGCTGGCCGAGGCCGCGTACGTGCCGTACCGCGACATGCTCCGCACCGTGCTGCGCCACTGCGGCGGCATCCGGGTGGACCACGTCATCGGGCTGTTCCGGCTGTGGTGGGTACCCGAAGGTCGGCCCGCGTCGGAGGGCACCTACGTGCGCTTCGACCACGAGGCGCTCGTCGGGATCCTGGCACTGGAGGCCTGGCGAGCCGGCGCGCTGGTCGTCGGCGAGGACCTGGGCACTGTCGAGCCGTGGGTCCGCGACTACCTGGCCGACCGAGGGGTGCTCGGGACGTCGATCCTCTGGTTCGAGCGAGACGAGCACGGTCGGCCGCGGCCGCCGGAGACGTGGCGCGAGCTCTGTCTCGCGGCGGTGACGACGCACGACCTGCCGCCGACGGCGGGCTACCTCGGCGGCGAGCACATCCGGATCCGCGACGAGCTGGGCCTGCTGACCCGCACGGTCGACGAGGAGCGCCGCGTCGACGAGGCGGACCGGGCCTCGTGGCTGGACCTGCTGCGCGAGCGCGGCTGGCTTGCCACGCCCGGGCCCGGTGAGGCGCCGGCCGAGGAGGACGTGACCGCCGCGCTGCACCGAGCGCTGGCGGCGACACCGAGCCGGCTGCTCGGCGTGGCGCTCACCGACGTGGTGGGGGACCACCGGGCGATGAACCAGCCCGGCACCGACCAGGAGTACCCCAACTGGCGGGTGCCGCTCACCGACGGTGCAGGCCGTCCGGTGCTCCTCGAGGACCTGGTGGAGCTGCCGCGCGCCACGAGGTTGGCTGCCGCGGTCCGTGGTGCGGACTCGGCCTAGTACGGTTCCTCCCGTGATCGCCCGCACCGTGAGTCCCGGCAGCGCGCTGCGCCGTGCCGGACTGATCGCCACGGCCACCTCGGCCCTCGTCCTGGTCGCTGCCTTGCCCGCGCTTGCCACCGGCCCCGGCCGCGACGGTGGCAGCGAGCCGGGGGACGGCTTCAGCGTGCTCGAGACCCTTTTCTGGTTCGTGGGCGTGCCCGCCGCGATTTTCGTGGGGATCGCGCTGCTCGTGACCGCCCCGTCCATGGCCCGAGGACCGCGGTACCGCCCGGGCCTGGGCTGGTGGGCGGCGCCGGTGTGGTTCAACGGCCCCGACGACGCCGACACCGCGGTCCGCACCGCAACCGCGACGACCGGAGGGGGTGGCGCGAGTGCCCGCTGGTGACGCCTTCTCGGCCCGGCAGCAGGAGGACGTCGTCCGGGCGATCCGACTGGCGCGGCAGCAGTCCGACCTGCCCGTGTCGGTCTATGTCGGCACGCTCGAGGGTGACAGCCGAGCCACTGCCCTGCAGCTGCACGGCGCGCTCGGCGACCGGGCAGCCGGGTCCGTGCTCGTCGCGGTCGACCCCGGCGCCCGCCGGGTCGAGATCGTGACCGGGCCCGAGGTCCGGCGCCGCCTGGACGACCGCGCCGCGGGCCTGGCCGCCATGACGATGACGTCGGCGTTCCAGGCCGGCGACCTGTCCGGCGGCATCGCGAACGGCGTCCTGGCCCTGGCCGAGCACGCCCACGCGCCCCGGTCGCTGCATACCGACACGCCCTGAGCGCGCAGCCCCCGCCAGCCGGGGTGGTCGCGCCGAGGTCTTAGGACGTCTGGGCGTCGCGGGCCTGGGCGCGCAGGGCGCGGGCCACCCCGTCGCGTGACTCGATCACCAGGCGCCGCAGCGCCGGGACCGCGTCCGAGTGCTCACGCAGCCAGGCGTCGGCGGCGTCGACCGTCGACTGCTCGGCGAGCAGCGTCGGGAAGAACCCGATGACGATGTTCTGCGCGGTCTCGTTCGTGCGCTGCGCCCACACGTCGGTCAGCGCGGAGAAGTACTTGTCGACGTACGGCCGGAGCAGCTCCCGCTGACCTTCCTGCGCGAAGCCGCCGATCACGGCTGTCTGGATGGCGTTCGGCAGCCCGTCATCGTCCATCACCGACGACCAGGCCTCCGCCTTGGCGTCCGCGCGCGGTCGCGCCGCGAGCGCAGCCGCCGCGTGGCGCCGGCCGGTGGCCGTGTCGTCGCGGTCGAGCTCCCGGTCGATCTCCTCGTCGTCGACCGTGCCCGCCGCGACCAGCTGGTGCAGGAGGTGCCAGCGCAGGTCGGTGTCGACCTCCAGCCCGTCGAGAGCGTCCTCGCCGTCGAGCACGCGGCGCACGGTCGTGAGGTGGTCGTCTCCGACGGCGGCCGATGCGTACGCCCGCAGCAGCTGCAGCTGGTTGTCGCTGCCCGGGGTCGCTGCGCGCAGCAGCCCGGCCAGTCCGTCGGCCAGCGCTCGACGGGCCCGGTCGCGGTTCTCGGGGGCCGAGTAGAGGATCACTGCCGTCTCGGTCTGGCGAAGCACGGTGCGCGTGACGGAGCTGTCGGTCTCGCGGCCGACCCCACCGAGCACCAGGGTCAGGTAGTCCGTGGTGGACATCTCGCCGTCGCGCGTCATGTCCCAGGCGGCCGACCAGCAGAGGGAGCGAGCCAGCGTGTCCTCGAACTCGCCCAGGGACTCCGTCAGCGTCGCGAGCGACCGCTCGTCGAGCCGGATCTTGGCGTAGGTCAGGTCGTCGTCGTTGACGAGAACCAGGTCGGGCTGCTCGACGCCGACGAGCTCAGGCACCTCGGTGCGCGCGCCGGTGACGTCCAGCTCGACCCGGTGCTGGCGCGCCAGGCCGCGATCGGTGCGGGTGTAGAGACCGACCGCGAGCCGGTGCGACCGCAAGGTCGGCCACGCCTCGGGCGCGGTCTGCTCCACGGTGAACGACGTGAACCGACCGTCCTCGCCGGTCGCGAACACCGGGCGAAGCGTGTTGACGCCAGCGGTCTCGAGCCACTCGGCGGACCATGCCTTCAGGTCCCGCCCGGAGGTCTCCTCGAGCTTGCCGAGCAGGTCGGCCAGCGTGGTGTTGCCCCAGGCGAACGCGCGGAAGTACGCGCGGATGCCCTCGAGGAACTGCTCGCGCCCGACCCAGGCCGCGAGCAGCTTGAGCACCGACGCGCCCTTGGCGTAGGTGATGCCGTCGAAGTTGACCTCGACGTCCTCGAGGTCGTGGATCTCGGCCGCGATCGGGTGGGTCGACGGCAGCTGGTCCTGGCGGTAGGCCCAGGTCTTGTCGGTGTTGGCGAACGTGGTCCACGCCGACTCCCACCGAGTGGCCTCCGCCGTGGCGAGCGTGCTGGCCCACTCGGCGAACGACTCGTTGAGCCAGAGGTCGTCCCACCACGTCATGGTCACGAGGTCGCCGAACCACATGTGCGCCATCTCGTGCAGGATCGTGACGGTACGGCGCTCGTAGGCCACCTCGGGCACGCGCGACCGGAAGACGTAGTCCTCGTTGTGCGTGACGCAGCCGGCGTTCTCCATGGCTCCGGAGTTGAACTCGGGCACGAACAGCTGGTCGTACTTCTGGAATGGGTACGGCAGGTCGAACTCGCGCTCGAAGAACTCGAAGCCTTGCCGGGTCTCCTCCAGGATCACGTCCGCGTCGAGGTGCGGGGCGAGGGAGGCACGGCAGTAGAGGCCGAGAGGGATCACCCGGTCGCCGTCGCGGTACTCGCCGTCGACGCGGTGGTAGGGGCCGGCGACCAGCGCCGTGATGTACGAGGACAGGCGCTCGGTCGGGGCGAACCGCCACCTGGCGTTGCCCAGGCCGGCCGGCTCCGGCTCGGGCGTGGGCTGGTTGGACACGACCTGCCAGTCCGCCGGTGCTGTCACGGTGAACCGGAAGGTGGCCTTCAGGTCCGGCTGCTCGAACACGGTGAACACGCGCCGTGAGTCGGCCACCTCGAACTGCGTGTACAAGTACACGGACTTGTCCACCGGGTCGACGAAGCGGTGCAGCCCCTCACCGGTGTGCATGTAGCGGCAGATGGCCCGCACCCGCAGCGTGTTCTCCGGTTGCAGGTCGGTGAGCGTGATGCGGGTGCCGTCGAAGACCTCCGTGGGGTCCAGGGACTGACCGTTGAGCTCGACCTCCTGCACGCTGTCGGCGACGAGGTCGACGAACGTGCCGGCGCCGGGCT
>DASVBQ010000101.1:0-12639 GCA_036375795.1 Actinomycetes bacterium | reverse complement strand
ACCTCCGGGTCGCTCACCTCGAGCGGCACGGTCACGGCTCGCTCCGGACCGGTCCGGGTCAGGACGGTGAGCACCGCGTCGGCCAAGGTGCCCGGCAGGACCTCGCGGCCCTGCGCCGACGGCACCACCTGCGGCGTGCCGTCGACGATGTCGAACGTCGCATCGCGTGCCGGGTCCTCGACCGGGGCCAGCTCGTCGGCGATCTCAGCGTGCAGCCGGGCGCCGTCCAGCTCGGGCTGGAGCGTCCCCTCGGCGTCAGCGGTGAACGCCAGCGACCGCCCGATCGCCCGGGGCGGGACCGCCACTGTGGCGCCCTCGACGGTGAGCGCGACCGGCGCGGACACGGCCGGGCCTGCGAGCTCGGTGACGACACGGTCGACCTCGGCGGCGTCGACCTGCGGCGGTTGCACGTCGGTGGGGATCTCGACCGGCGATCCACCGCGTACGTAGTCATCGGTGAGGTATGCACCGGCGACGGCGGCGACCGCATCGCGCCGCTGCACCCGCAGGCCCTCCTGCGCTGCCACGGTGACGACCTCAGCACCCTTCAGCCGAACAGCGCCGTCCACGGCCTCCCGGTCCACACGGTCGGCCACCCGGTCCACGGCGGCCCGCAGAGCCGGCCGGTCGACGACGACCACCGGCTCGACCTCGTCGGCACCGAACAGGGCGTCCAACAGCTCGAGCGGGTTCAGTGATCGGGCCCGCGCCGCCTCGACCGTCGCGTCCACGTCGAGCGAGAGGCCCGCGCGCCGCGGGGCGAGCGCTCCCGCATCCCGGGGTCCAGCGGTGAGCGGGACCTTGGCTCGCGCCTCGTCGCGCAGCTCGCGCTCGAGGGTCCGGGCCGCCTCGGCCGGCGACTGGCCGCCGATCGGGACGCCGAGCACCGTGGTCCCGCGCGAGATTCCGGGACCGGCGGCGACCCAGGCGACGGCCCAGAGCAGCAGCAGCCCGGCCGCGACCGCGCCGAGCACGAGGAGTGCTCGGCGGCGCTCGACCGGCACGCGGGCCGGGGTGAGGGGGCGCACCGTCAGGCGAGCCGGCCGTAGCGGCCGCGGTGGTAGACCAGCGGCACGCCGTCCCGGTCACCCTCGGCGGCGGCCAGCACAGCCCCGACGACGATGTCGTGGTCGCCCCCGTCGTAGACCGCGTGCGTGCGACACTCCAGCCAGGCGACGGCACCGTCTAGCAGGGCCGCACCGGTCACCTCGCGGTGATGGGGGTAACGGTCCATCTGCCCGATGAGCGGCCGACCCTTCATCGCGAACCACTCGGCGGCGCGCCGGTCGGCGACCGAGAGGATGGACACGCCCCAGGCACCGGACTCGAGCACCGCGTCGCGGAACCGGGCCTCCTTGTCGACGCACACCAGCACGAGCACCGGGTCGAGCGAGACCGACGTGAACGCGCTGGCGGTCATCGCGTGGTCGATGCCGCCGACTCGCGCGGTGACGACCGTCACACCCGTGGCGAAGTGGCCGACGGCGCGGCGGAAGGTGTCGGGGTCGACGGCCGCAAGCCGCCCCGGGCGGGTCGCCGCGGAGACGTCATCAGAGGGCAAGGGGACGGACATCACCACCGAGGTTACCCGGGAGGGCCGATACCACTCCGGCTCGCCGGCTGGGAACCCGGGGCGCGAGGACCTCCGTCCCTGGCCGGGCACCCCGGCGGTCGGGAGTCTGGAGCCGTCCGAGTCCGACCGTCGGGGACGCCGGGAGGAGGGGCCACGCGAAACCGTTACGTCGACCTGCTGCGCGTCGGGGCGCTCGGCACAGTGATCCTCGGCCACTGGCTGGTGGTCGACGTGGTCTACCGCAACGGCGAGCTGTCGGGGCACAACGTGCTCGGGCACGTCGGGTACGCCGGCTGGCTGACGCTGGTGCTCCAGGCTGTTCCCGTCTTCTTCCTGGTCGGCGGCTACGGGAACGCGGTCTCGTGGTCCAGGCACCGTGGGCGCGGCGGGCGCTGGCACGCATGGGTGCAGCGCCGGGTGTGCGACCTTGTCTGGCCGACGACGTTCTACGTCACCGCCATGACCCTGGTCTTCGTCGTGCTGATCCCGTTCGGCGTGGACACGCGGACACTGTCCCTGGCCGGCTGGATCGTCGCGCTGCACCTGTGGTTCCTGTCCGTGTACCTCGCGTTCCTGGTCCTGGCCCCCGTCCAGGTGGCCGCGCACCGGCGGTGGGGGCTTCGCGTCCCGGTGGCGATGGCCGCGGCGGCCGCCGCCGTCGACGTGGCGGTGATCCGCTGGTCCCTGGACCAGCTCGGCTGGGCGAACTACCTGCTCGTGTGGGGCTGCGTGCACCAGCTGGGCATCGCGTGGCAGCAGGGCAGCCTGACCCGGCGCCGGGCGCTGCCCGTGCTGGTGACGGTCACGGGGGTGGCCACCCTCGTCGCACTGGTGTGGTCGGGGCCTTACCCGGTGAGCATGGTCGGGGTCCCGGGTGCGGACGTCCAGAACACGTCGCCGCCGACACTGGCCCTGCTGGTCTTCGCCGTCGTCCAGACCGGGATCCTGGTGGCCGGTGAGCGCGTCGTGTCACCGCGGCTCGAGCGTCCGGCCCGGACGTCGCGCATCGCCGCGGCCAACCGGCTCGCCCTCAGCGTCTACCTCTGGCACATGGTCCCCGTGGTTCTGGTCGCGACGACGGCCTACCCGGCGGGGGTCATGCCGCAGCCCGAGCCGGGAACCGCCACGTGGTGGCTCAGCCGCGTGCTGTGGGTGGCGATCCTCGTCGCCGTGCTCGCACTGCTGGTCCGCGCGCTGGCGCCGACGCTGCCCTGGCTGCGCGGCCGGCCGTACCGAATCGGCCGGTTCATCGCCCCGGCCGGCGTGGAGACCGCGCTGCTGCTCGCCGGAGCCGCCGCGCTGGTGGCGGCGCTGGCCAGGCTCGCGCTGGACGGCTTCGGTCCCCGGCCACCGTGGCCGGTCCTGCTGCTCTACGGCGCGGGCTTCCTGCTCGTCCTGCTGGCCGGCCCGCCGATGGAGCGGTCAGGCTCGGCTGAGCGCGCCGGAGAGCCGGGCGTTGCTGATGACGACCGCGGCGGGGCCCTCGACCAGCCGAAGCGTGTTCAGCGACGCTTCGCCGAACGCGTTCTTGGTCGCAGCCGACATCGCCAGGCAGCCCACCACCCGACCGCCGGCGCGTAGCGGCATGGAGAGGAAGGTGGCCATCCGGCCCTCGTCGTCCTGGCCGAGCAGGCCGCGCGGGTCGGCGACCCGGGGCACCAGGTCGTGCACCATGACCGGGGTGCCCGTCACCTGGGTGGCCGCGTCGGCGATGGCACCGAAGAACTCGGTGTACTGCACCTGCGAGCTCTCCCGTGCGACGGTGAGGTAGGTCAGCCGGTCGTCGAGCATGCACACCGCGGCGAGGTCGTAGTCCACGATCCTGCCGAGGACGCCGAGCACGGCGGCAACCGTCTCCTCGAACCCATGCACGTCCGCCGCGATCTGGGTGACCTCGGCGGACACCGACGCCTCGAACAGCTTCCGGTCGAGCAGCTCGGAGACCCGGGCGAGCACCTCGTCGTCGGCGAGGTCGACCGGGTCGGGGCGCAGCGGCGGCCGCCCACCGCGCGCCTCGTCGGCGGCCGTGATGACCTCCTGGATCGCGGCGACGAGCTGGGGCGCCTCGAAGTCCTTGGTGAGGAAGCGGTCGGCACCGGTCTGGGCACCCCAGTACCGGTCCGACGCCGCGTCGAGCGAGGTGAGCAGCACGATGGGGATCTCCGCGGTCTGCCAGTCGTCCTTGAGCAGCCGGGCCGCGACGTAGCCGGACAGGCGGGGCATCTGCACGTCGAGGATCACCGCGTCGGGCTGGGTGCGGAACGCCCCCTGCACCGCCTCGACGCCGTCCTCGGCCGTCACGACCGAGTAGCCGGCCCGCTCCAGCACGGTGGACACGATGCGGCGCAGCGTCGGGCTGTCGTCGGCGATCAGCACGGTCGGCATGGCGGATCCTTCGTCAGTACGTCGGCAGGGCCGACTCAACGGCCCAACAGACGCCGGACCGTACCGATGAGTTCGGCCTGGTCGAACTCGCTCTTGAGCAGGTAGGCGCTGGCACCCGCGTCCAGCCCGGCCCGCTGGTCGGCCTCGTCCCCGCGGGAGGTCATGATCACGACCGGCACGTCCTCCCAACCGCGGGTGCGGCGAAGGGTCCGGGTCAGGGTGAAGCCGTCCATGCCGGGCATCTCCACGTCGGAGAGCACCAGGTCGACCGGGTCGTGACCGAGCCGGGAGGCGCCGTCCAGCCCGTCCACGGCGGTGAGCACCTCGTAGCCGGCGCCCTCGAGGATCACCCGCTGAAGCTCGCGGACACCGATGGAGTCCTCGACCACGAGCACCCGGGGCCGGCCCGAGCCGCGCGCCGGCACCTCCTGGGCGCCGCCGGCTGTGCGCGGTGCGGGCATCGGGGTCGCGGAGATCGGCGCCGGTGGGACCGGCGCGCCACCGGTGGCCAGCGCACGCGCGGCGAGCTCCCGGACGTCGAGCACCAGCACGACGCTCCCGTCGCCGTCGATGGTGGCGCCGGCGACGGAGGGCAGCCGGCCGAGGAACGACCCCAGCTCCTTCACCACCACCTCGCGCTCTCCCTCGAGCTCGTCCACGGCGAGCGCCAGCTGCTCGCCGGCCGAGCCGTGGTGCACGACGACGGCGACTCGCGGGTCCCGGTCGCCGGGGGCTCCGACGGCCTGACCGAGGTCGACCACCGGCAGGGTGCGTCCGTCCCTCGCGATGACCGGCGCGCCGGCCACCTCGTGACGCTCGGCGCCGGTGAGTCCGATCGTCTCGACGACGCCCGCCACTGGCAGGGCGTACCGCTCGGTGCCGACGCGCGCCAGCAGGCAGCGCAGCACCCCGAGGGTGACCGGCAGCGTGATCACGAATGTGGTGCCGCCGCCGGGCTCGCTGCGGACCTCGAGGGTTCCGCTGAGCTCTTCGACGACGGTGCGCACCACGTCGAGGCCCACGCCGCGGCCGGAGCTGCGGGTGACCTCGTCGCGGGTCGAGAACCCTGGAGCGAACATGACCTGCAGCAGGGCGGGGCCGGCCGTCGTCGAGTCTGCGGGCAGCAGGCCGCGTTCCACCGCCGCCGCCCGCAGCGCCTCCTCGTCGACGCCCCTCCCGTCGTCCGAGACCTCGATCACGACGGTGGACCCGGCGGAACGGGCCGACACCCTCACGGTCGCCCGCCCCGGCTTGCCGGCGGACTGCCGGACGGCGACCGGCTCGCAGCCGTGGTCGACCGCGTTCGTGACCAGGTGCCGCAGCGAGTCGGCGACGGCGTCCAGGACCCGGGTGTCCAGCTCGACGTCCTGTCCGCCCAGGACCAGCTCGACCTCCTTGGTCTCCCCCGCGGCTCCGGCCAGCTCGCGCACGAGCTGCGGGAACCCGGCGACCACCCGGTGTACGGGCACCATCGCCAGCCCCATGGCCCCGTCGCGGACGGCGGCCAGCCGTGTCTGCGCGTCGTCGGAGCGGGTCTGCAGCTCGCGGGTGGCCGCGCCGATCTGGTCGCCGACGGCGACCAGCGAGGTCATGGCGGCAAGGACGGCGGGGGGCAGGGGTGCGTCGCAGTCGGTGACTGCCTCGCGCAGGGCCCGGGCGGCCCGCACCTGGTCCGCGGCCAGTGTGGTCAGCTCGCGGCCGTGACGAGCCATCCGGCGTACGTCGAGCTCGGCCTCACCCACGACGTCGACCAGGTCGTGCACCCGTCGGGTCGGCACCCGGATCGAGTCCCCACCGCGGGGGCGGTCCGCCTCGGCGTCGGTCTCCTCGATCGGATCGGCCAGCCGGGGCACCGCGACCGGCACCTCGCCGGCACACGCCGCGTCGAGCGCCGCAACGACCGCGGCGAGCTCCTCGGCCGCGACCGGGCGGACGGCACCCGGCAGCGACCGGCTGATGCTCTCGGCGGAGACGAGCAGCAGGTCGACGAGGTCCTTGCGCACCGGCTGCCGGCCGTCCTTGAGGGCGCCGAGCAGGTCCTCGGCCCGGTGCGCGACGTCGACCACGCCGTCGAGACCGAGCATCCGGGCAGAGCCCTTGACGGTGTGCGCGTCGCGGAACAGGCCGCTGACAAGCTGGCGCGGCGACGGGTGCGTCTCGAGGCGCAGCAGGCCCTCACACAGCGAGGCCAGTCGCTCCTCCACCTCGGCGCGGAAGGTCGCGACCAGCTCCGGGTCGTCGGCCCAGCTCACGGCCTAGCTCCCCGCGCACATGTGGACTCCCCCGCCCCGGACACGCCGTCCGGCCGGTGTGTCGGAGTCCACACGTGGATGGTCACGAGACCCGGAACTGCTCGATGGAGGACCGCAGCTCGGCGGCGAGCACGTTGAGCTGGGCCGCGGCCGCGGCGGCCTGCTTGGAGCCGACGGCGTACTGCCGCGACACGTCGGACACCTGCGTCATCGCCGACACGACCTGGTCGGAGGCGGACCGCTGCTGCTGCGTCGCGATGGAGATCTCCTTCGCGGCGGTCGTCGTCTCGTCGACCATGCCGGAGATCCGCTCGAGGGCGTCCACGACCTCGCGGGCGAGGGCGGCGCCGTGGTGGACCTCCTTGGCGCCCTCCTCGCTGGCGAGGATGGTGGCACTCGTCTCGGCCTGGATCTGGGTCACGATCGCCTGGATCTGCCCGGCCGACTCCTGCGACCGCTCGGCCAGCTTGCGTACCTCGGAGGCCACGACTGCGAAGCCGCGCCCGTGCTCGCCGGCGCGAGCCGCCTCGATCGCGGCGTTGAGCGCGAGCAGGTTCGTCTGGTCGGCCAGGTCGTCGATGACCACCAGGATGCGGCCGATCTCCTGGCCCTTCTCCCCCAGTGACAGCGCCCGGGTCGCGATCGAGTTGACCCGCTCGGCGATGGCGTCCATCGCGGCCACCGAGGTGGCGACCGCGCTCCGGCCGTCCTCCGCGTGCCGCAACGTCTCCGCGGCGTAGCGCGCGACCGACTCGGCGGTGTCGGCGATCTGCGCCGCGGTGGCCGCGAGCTCCTCGATCGTCGAGGTCGTCTCCGCCACCGCGGAGGACTGCTGGGTGGCGCTGGCCGCGTGCTCCTCGGCGGTGGCCAGCAGCTCGCCGGCGCTGGAGGTGATCTGCTGGCCGCCGAGGCGGATCTGCTCCACGAGCTGGCGGAGGTTGAGCAGGGTGTTGTTGAACGACTCGGTGAGTGCGGTGACCGACGCGCTCACCGCGTCGTCCACGTCCTCCTCGACGCGGACCGCAAGGTCGCCCTCGGCGGCCTGCGAGAGGACGGCGGAGAGGTGGTCCACCCGGCGGCTGAGGCGGTCGCGCTCCTCGCGGGCCGCGCGCCGCTCGTCCCAGACGGCCGCGCTGAGCATGCCGACGAACCACGCGATGCCGGGCCCGAGCGGCAGGACGAGCACGAGGAAGGCGAGGTCGCGGGTCCCGACCGGGCCGGAGGTGAAGATGGCCACCGCCAGGGCAACCATCGCGAAGACGCCGATGGCGAGGCTGCGCAGCAGGGGCATCGAGACCGCCGCGATGAGCAACGGGGCCGCCATGAGGACCCAGTACGGCCGGTCCGGTCCGCCGGTGCTGGACACCAGGCCGGCCACCCAGATCACGTTGGCGACGACCAGCCCGGCGCGGTAGCGCTCGATGGACTCGCGGTCCGTCAGCAGCCGCTCGCCGAACAGGGTCAGCGCGGCCAGCCCGCCGGCGCTCACGGTGCCGACCGCGAGCCACAGGATCGCGGCGGACACGGAGACGGTCCCGCCGTACGCCCGGTCGACGCCGACGGCGACGGCGGCGACGAGGACGGTCGCGGCCAGCGTGAGCGTGGACACGCGGTTGAGCCTCTTCCAGAAATCCACCGGTCCTCCATCGACAGGGCGACGACGGCACGGCGCCGCTGAGGCACCGCGCGTCCCTGGAGGCATCGGATCCCCGACCGCCCCGCTGTAGGCCGATCGGGGGTCGGGCCGCACCGGCCCGCGCCGGACGGCCCCGGCCGGCGTGCGGGGACGGTCAGGCGCTGTGCCGGCGGCGGTCGACGCGGTCGCGCAGGGCGAGAACCGCCGACACGTCGAGCACCGCGACCGGCCCGGTCCGGTCGGACACCTGGCCGGTGACGAGCCGGGCCGCCTCGGCGCTCAGCGTCGGCGGCGGCGGCGCCGGTTCGGCGACCGAGGCGTCGTGCACCCCGGGCACCGCCTCGGCCACCAAACCCACCGCCATGTCGCCGCGCGCGACGACGACGGCGCGGGCACTGCTCGCCAGCGGCACGGTGGGGGTTCCGAGCAGCGGGCGGAGGTCGAGCACCGGCAGCATCCGGCCACGCCAGTTCGCCACGCCGACCAGCCAGGCGGGCGACCCCGGCACCCGGGTCACCGACGGCAGGGCCGCCACCTCGGCGACGTCGGCCATGTCGACTGCGTAGTGCGAGGCCCCCAGCCTGAGCAGCACCGCGCTGGCCGCGCTGGTCGTGACAGGGCTGGACACGACGTGGTCATCGGCGGGCGTCGGGCCGCGCTGAAGGCGCGCCTGCGTACGGCCAGGCGATCACGACGCCGGCCACGACCATGCCGCCGACCAGCCAGCAGTAGCCGAGCAGGCCGCCCGAGACCACCAGGTCACCTTCGGGCCGGGGCGCCGACAGCAGAAGGAGTGGCACGAGCCAGCCGAGCGCGGCCGCCGCGGCGCCGGACCGCGTGCCCGTCACCAGCCGACCGGTCACGAAGGCCGACGCGCTGAGTGCCAGAGCGCAGACGAGCCCCACCGGCACCCCACCGAGGCGCAGGGCGTGCACGAACGAGCCCAGCAGGCCGGCCAGCGCCCCGACGACCAGTACGAGCCCGTGCAGCACGAGACCGACTGGCCGGCTGGGGGGCACCGGACGAGGCTAGCCGCCCGCTACGCCGGCGGGTCGATGTGAGCCCGGTGTCCGGGCCGCAGGTCGATCGTCCTCGCCGCGTCGGGTCCGGCCGCGGCGGCGGCCTCGAGCACGTCAGTGATCTCGCTGCCGATGAGCTCGTGCCGCTCGAGCAGAGCGTCGCGCAGCGCGGCGACGAGATGCTGGTGGCTCTCGAGCAGACCGCGTACGACGACCTTCTGCCGTTGCAGCAGCTCCTCCACCCGGGACCGCCCTTCGGCGTCGCCGAGGACCCGGCCAACGATGTTGGTGTCGGAGAAGGCGCTGTTCTGGATCGCGGCGTAGGAGATCAGCGTCTCGCCCATCCCGCACGAGCCAGTCATCTCCGCGGCCACGTTGGTGGCGTAGAGCAGGTCACCGCCGGGGCCGGTGGACACGTCGCCGAAGAACAGCTCCTCGGCGACCTGGCCGCCCATCGCGATCTGGATCAGGCCGGTCATCTCCGATCGCGAGCGGGTGTAGACCTCGTCGCGGTCGCCGTGGGCCAGCAGCCCCAGCGCCTGGCGCCGCTTGATGATCGTGAGCACCTCGAGCCGCCGCTGTGGCGCTACCAGCCAGGCGACCGTCGCGTGGCCGGCCTCGTGGGTGGCGATCAGGCGCTTCTCGTGGTCGGTGTAGGCGACCGGCTGACCCATGCCGACCTCCTCCACGAGCCGCGCCTTCTCGACGTCGCTCCAGGTCATCGCCTTCTCGCCGCGGCGCACCGCGTTGACGAGCGCCTCGTCGAAGAGGTGCTCGATCATCACCGGCGTGTAGCCCTGCGTCACGCCGGCGAGCGCGTCCCGACGCTCCTCGTCGTCGAGCTCCGGGGTGTGCGCCTTGCTGTCCAGGAAGTGGTCGATGAGCGTCCGGCGGCCGGACTTGGCGGGCAGCTCGAAGGTGAGCCGGCGGTCGAAGCGGCCCGGGCGCAGCAGCGCCGGGTCCAGGTTGTCCGCGCGGTTGGTCGCTGCGATGAGCAGCAGGTTCGTCGACGGGGGCTGCGGCCGCTTGAGCTGGCGGTGCAGCGGCAGGTAGAGGTTCAGCCGGTCGACCATCTTGGTCTGCACCTTCTGCCAGCCGGTCGGCTCGTCGAAGGACTGCAGCTGCACGAGCAGCTCGTTGACGACGCCGCCGACGCCCTCGCTCATGACCTGGTTGACGACCGTGCCGGACGACGAGCCGGCGGGGGTCGCGTAGACGGCCGGGAGGCCGGTCATGCCGCCGCAGTCCAGGGTGCCGCTCATCCGTGCGACGTCCGGCATCGGGGTCGCGCTCAGACCGCCCCGGGCCATCGCGATCGCGTCGATCTCCTCGATGAAGCCGATCGCGCCGCCCTCCTGGCGCGCAGCCTTGCGCAGCGCTTTGAAGTAGGAGCGGATCTTCTTCGCTGTCGCGCCGTAGAACATGGACTGGAACGACGTGGCGCTGACGAACAGGAAGGGCACGCCGGCCTCACGGGCCATCGCCTTGGCAAGGTAGGTCTTGCCGGTGCCGGGCGCACCCTCGAAGAGCAGCCCCCTGCGCGGCGTGCCGCCCATCTCGCTGGCGAAGCTCTTGTGCGCCAGGAAGAGGTTGAGCGACCGGACGACGTCCTCCTTCACCGGGTCGATGCCCTTGACGTCCTCGAGCCGGGTCTCGATCTGCTCCGGGCGGTACATCACGTGTGGCGAGCGCCCGGTGAACACGAACTGGCCGAGGATGATCACGATCAGCAGCAGGAAGAACAGTGACGGGATGAGCAGCAGCGGGTCCACGCTCGGCAGGTTGAACAGGTTGAGCGGGTCGCCACTGAGAATCCGGTACCAGAGGTAGGCGGCAGGCAGCCCGACGACCAGCACCACGGTCAGCAGGCGCTTGCGCCGCAGGACCTCCCGGCTGCGCCCGACGTCGGCCGAGCCGTGCCGGATGAGGTGCGGCATCCCGTCACCGCCAGGCCGCTCCACGTAGCTGTCGACCTCGGCTGCCCCCGCCGTGTGCTCGCCCACTGCCCCTCCACGCCTCGTCGCCTGCGGTGAAGAGCCCGACCGGGCAGCCTGCCCGGCGTGGTCACCCGTTCGGAGCATCAACTCCCGGGCCACCGGTGCCGAGACCAGCCATGGCGGACGAGCATCTGCTTGGCAGTCTCACCCGCATCCGGGCACCCGCATCCTGACGGCCCCGGCTTTCACCCGTATGCGACGGCGCCGTCACCCGGTCGGCCCAGTGCGTGCGGAGTGTGCTCACGCAGTGTGAGCGGTTCTCAGTCCAGGCCGGCGAACAGGTCCGTCTCCCGCCCGTCGGCGTCACGCTCGGTGCCCGGCGTCCCGCGCACCAGCCGGTAGAACTCGATGCCCCACACCTCGTTGCCCAGGTTGTTGGACAGCGCGAAGAACGGCCCGTCCACGGTGATCTGCGTGGCGTGCGCGCGCATCGCCGCGAGCTTGGCCTCGACGTGCGCGTACGCCTCGACGGCGGTCGTGACCAGCTCGTCCGGCACCACCATCGGGATGTCCTCAGCCTCGGGGTCCACGCCCTCGAAGAAGGTCGTGTCGCCCGCCTCCCGGAGCCGGCGCAGCCCCTCACGCATCCACGACTCGGGGATCGCGATCCAGTAGACCTTGTCGACCTGCCAGGCCTCCCCGGAACCGTGGCCGGGGTCGGCGGCCAGCTCGACGGCGCGCATCGCGACCCGGTGCGCCTGGATGTGGTCGGGGTGCCCGTAACCGCCGTTCTCGTCGTACGTCACGAGGACCTGCGGCCGCACCTCCCGCAGCACCTCCACGAGGTGGCCGGCCGCCTCGTCGAGGTCGGCCCGCCAGAAGCACTCCGGGCGCTCGTTGCTCGGCACGCCCATCATCCCGGAGTCGCGGTAGCGCCCCGGGCCGCCCAGGAAGCGGTAGTCGCGGACACCGAGCGCCTCCATCGCGGCGGCCAGCTCTCCGATGCGGTGCTGGCCGAGGCTGTCTTCCTGGTCGGCCGCGAGGTGGACGAGACCGGGCTCGAGCACCTCGCCCTCCTCGCCCAGCGTGCAGGTCACGAGCGTCACGTGCGCGCCCTCGGCGACGTAGCGGGCCATGGTCGCCCCGTTGTTGATGGTCTCGTCGTCGGGGTGAGCGTGCACGAGGACCAGCCGGCGCCCGGAGTCGAGGACCTCCATCTGCGTCTCGGCCTCGGGCGCGGCCTGCTCGAGCACCGACTCCGCCTCCCGCAGGACGGCCTCCTCCGGCGATGAGCCGGTCCTGGGTGCCTCGGGCTCGTCGCCACGCGGGGCTTCCGGGGTGGTCGTCATGTCCGGCGACCCTACCTGTCAGGCCACCCCGCGGCTCGGCGCAGCGACCCGCATCGACCACGTATGGGATGCACATGGGCGGCCGGTAGGTTCGGCGGGTGCCCCAGACGAGTGACGCCGCGCAGCCCACCGAGTCGTTCCCCCGCGCCAGCGCTCGCACCCAGCGGTTCACCCGCGGCGCGCCACGCTCGCTGCACCTGGACCCGACCGGCGAGCGGCTGCTCTTCATCCGCTCGACGAGCGGCAACGACCCGGTCGGTTCGCTGTGGAGTCTCGACACCCGCACCGGTGCCGAGACACTGGTCGCCGACCCGCGAGCGCTGCTCGCCGACGACGGCGAGGAGCTGTCGGCCGCCGAGCGCGCTCGGCGGGAGCGTGCCCGCGAATCCTCCGCCGGCGTGGTCGGATACGCGGCCGACGAAGCCGCGACGGTCGCCGCCTTCGCGCTGTCGAGCCGGCTGTGGCTGGCCGACCTCGGCGGCGGTGGG